>NZ_JBJHAD010000012.1:0-133197 GCF_054050875.1 Blastococcus sp. SYSU DS0541
CACCCACGAGTTCGTCGTCGTCTCCGGCCACCTGCCCCCCGACCACCCCGCATCCCTCGTCGACTGGCCCGCCCTCGGCCGCCTCCGCGGCACCCTCGTCGTCCTCATGGGCGTCGACACCGCCCCCGCCATCGCCGCCGCCCTCATCCAGCACGGGCGCGCACCCGACACCCCCGTCGCCGTCGTCTCCGACGGCTCCACCCCCACCCAGCGCACCCTGCGCACCACCCTCGCCGGCCTCCCCGCCACCCTCATCGAGCACACCGTCCGTCCCCCGGCGGTCTGGGTCGTCGGCGAGGTGGTCGCGCTCGCGGAGGGCTAGGTGGGTACAGCTAGGCGCCCTCGGCCAGGCTCGCGAACACCACGGTGTTCTCGGTGCTGGTCCCCGCGGCCTCGTCGAACTCGCCGCCGCAGGTCACCAGCGCGACGTCGGCCTCCGCCGGGTGGCCGTTGAGCGCGTCCGAGAGCGCCGAGGTCCCCTTGTCCAGGCCGGTGAGGGGTTCGCCGAGCACGCTCAGCCGCAGGACCGCGCCCTCGGCGTCGCGCAGCACCACCTCGTCGCCGGGGGCGAGCTCGTGCAGACGGTTGAAGACGGCCTCGCCGCCGTCCTGCTGGTGTCCCAGGACCACCGCCATCCGACCCGAGCCGGGCGCCGGGCCGTCGGACCACCACGAGGTGGTCAGCATCGACTCCGGGACCCCGTAGCCGTCGACGGTCTGCCCGGTGAACGGGTTCTCGTAGGCCACCGTGCCGCGGGCTTCGACCACGGTGTCCACGCCGATGGCCGGGATGGCCAGCCACGCGGGCACGATCGGCCCCGCGGCCGCCTCCTCCGACAGCGCGAACACCGCGTCGTCCCCGGCCGGCGGGCGGGCGGTGACGACCCACAGCACCGCGAGGCCGGTCGCCAGGGTGACGAGGAAGGCCGCGACGGTGCGGAGGTCAGGCGCCCGGGTCGGCCGCACGACGGGACCTCAGCCGGCCGGCGCTCCCCGCACCGGCCACGACGGCGAGCGCCAGGGCGCCCAGCGCTCGGGGGACGCCGTCGTCCTCCTGCTCCGCACCGGTGGGGGCGTACCCGGGGTAGGTGACGGGCTGCGCCACCGGGTGCTCGACCGGCGCGGGCACTGCGGGCGCCGGGTCCGGCGAGGGAGCCGGCGGCTCCTCCTCGGCCGGCAGCGCCGGGACGCAGGTGGGCAGGGTCTCGGCCAGCAGGTGCAGGCCCTCGACGACGGCGGAGTCGCTGACCAGCGCGGGGTCGAGGGCGCCCTGCAGCTCCTCGCCGAGGCCGAGCAGCCCCTCCAGGCCACCACCGCCGGCCACGCCCTCGAGCGCGTCGCGGAGGTCGGCGACCACGTCGACCAGCTCGACGGGGACGGCCACGAGCCCCTCGACCACCAGCTCGACGGAGTCCACGATGCCGGTCACGCAGCTCTCCGGGAGCCCGAGCGCCGCGGCCAGCTGCTGCAGCGCCGCCTCCAGCTCGGCCGGCACCGCCACGGCGGGCACGGGGACGACGTCGGGCTCCCCGTCGTCGTCGCCGGGCTCCGCGCCCTCCTCAGCGGGTGCGCCGGGGAGGCCCGGGGCCTCGGGGACCACGGGCACGGAGCCGTCGCCGACCACGCCCTCCAGGATGTCGGTCACCGGCTGCAGCGGGTCCGCCGGCTCGTCCGCACGGGCGAGACCGGGAACGGCCACGAGCGCGGCGGCGAGCCCCGACGCGACCAGGGCCCGGCGGCCGCGCGGCCGTCCGGTGCGGTGCAGGGAACGCGACGACAAGGAGTGCCTCCCGGTACTGGTACGTGTGACGCCACTTGCACACACGTAACGAGGTCGCGCGCCGGAGGTGACGGATCCGTCCGTCTTCGCGGAGCGTCTTCGCTCTCCGCAGCCGGACGGTGACGCCCACATGGCCGTCGGCGACGCCTCGCTCGGTGCACTTGTGCTGCGGATATAGCAGACCTACTATCTGGCGCACAGACGAGCGCACAGGGATGTGGCGGCATGGGTCCTCAGCGGGACACGTCAGGCGAACCGGTCGTCCGGACCCGGGGGCTGCGGATGGCCTACGGCGAGCAGGAGGTCCTCACCGGCGTCGACCTCGACGTCCGCCCGGGCGAGGTGGTCTGCCTGCTGGGTCCCAACGGCGCCGGCAAGACCACGACGATCGAGATCCTCGAGGGCTTCCGGCTGCCGTCGGCCGGCGAGGTGCAGGTGCTCGGGGAGGACCCGGCCACCGCGGGCGACGCCTGGCGCGCCCGCGTCGGCGTGGTGCTCCAGTCGTGGCGCGACCACGCCCGCTGGACGCCGCGCCGGCTGCTCACCCAGCTGGGCGGCTACTTCACGCCCTACTCGACCCCCGAGCGGCCCCGCCCGTACGACGTCGACCACCTGCTGGCCACCGTGGGGCTCGGTGAGCACGCCGACCGCAAGATCGGGACGCTCTCCGGCGGCCAGCGCCGCCGGCTCGACGTCGCCGTCGGCATCATCGGCCGCCCGGAGCTGCTCTTCCTCGACGAGCCGACGGCCGGCTTCGACCCGCAGGCCCGGCGGGACTTCCACGACCTGGTGCACCGGCTCTCCGACCTGGAGGGGACGAGCATCCTGCTCACCACCCACGACCTGGCGGAGGCGGAGAAGCTGGCCGATCGGATCCTCATCCTCGCCCACGGCCGGATCGTCGCGTCCGGCAGCGCGGAGGAGCTGACCCGCCAGGTCGCCGGCACGGCCGAGGTGCACTGGGCCTGCGGCAGCGAGCGCTACGTGCACCCGACCGACGACGTCGTCCCGTTCGTGCGCCGGCTCTTCGAGGAGCACGGCGACCGGCTCACCGACCTCGAGGTCCGCCGCGCCAGCCTCGAGGACACCTACCTGGCGATGGTGCAGCGCTTCGAGTCCGGCAGCCCGGCCGGACCGGTCCTGGAGGAGGTCGCCCGATGAACCCCACCCGGCACGCCATCGCGCTCGGCCTGCGCCGCGGCTGGACGGAGTTCCTGCTCAGCCTGCGCAGCCCCCAGGACCAGGGCTTCTACCTGTTCACCGCCGTCGGCACGCTGGCCTACCTCTGGTTCAACCGCGACAACGAGCTGGAAGGCACCGGGCTGATGTACCCGACGTACGCCCTGCCGAGCATCCTCGGGGCGCTGGTGGCCTTCGGCGTGGTCATCGGCCCGGCGTTCGCGCTGGCCATGGAGCGCGAGGACGGCACGCTGCTGCGGCACAAGGCGCTCCCCCACGGCATGCCGGGCTACGTGACCGGGCAGCTGACCTACCACTCCCTCGGCCTGTTCCCGTCGCTGCTGACCATCCTCGTGCCGAGCTTCCTGCTCTTCGACGGCCTGATGCACGGCGGCGCGGCCGGGTGGGGCACCGTCGCCTGGGTGATCGTCCTCGGCATGCTCGCCACCCTGCCGCTGGGCATGATCCTGGGGTCGGTGGTGCCGAGCACGCAGAAGGTGGGGACCTGGGGGATGCTGCCGGTCCTGCTGCTCACCGCCATCTCGGGCATCTTCTTCCCGATCCAGGTGATGTGGGGCTGGGTGCAGGCGGTCGCCCAGGTCTTCCCGATCTACTGGATCGGACTCGGGCTGCGGTCGGCGTTCCTCCCCGACTCGGCGGTCACCGTGGAGCTCGGCGACTCGTGGCGGACCGGTGTGACGGTGCTCGTGCTGGCCGCCTGGGCGGTGTTCGGTGCGCTGGTCACCCCCCGGGTGCTGCGCCGCATGGCCCGCCGGCAGTCCGGGTCGCAGGTGCAGGCGGCCCGCGAGGCCACCCTGCAGTGGGTGCACTGATCGGTGGCACCCGAACGACCCACCGGTGACCGCACCGGCGACGCCGTCCACAACCGGATCGCGCTGCTGCGCGCCGAGCAGCAGGTGACCCGGCGGGAGCTCGCCGACGCGCTCGGCGTCCACTACCAGACCGTCGGCTACCTGGAGCGCGGCGAGTACAACCCGAGCCTGCACCTGGCGCTGCGCATCGCCGAGTTCTTCGGCGTGCCGGTCGAAGCGGTGTTCTCGACCCGGCCCTTCCCCCGGATCACCGACCTCCACCGCGCCCCCGCCGAGGAGGGCCCCCGCACCGCCTGAGCCTCACCCGCGGGAATTGACCCCGGTGACGTGCTGGAACGGCCCCCTCGCAGGGACCCGCCGTGAGCCTGCGGAGGGTGGGGGGGCGACGGGGTCCTTCCTCAGATGTTGGCCCCGTCCGGGGGCGGACCCTCGGGCAGCGCCGCGGCGACGCCCGACCCCGACACCTCGGGGGCGTCCATGCCCACGCTGTAGGCGGTCATCGACAGCGAGCCGTAGGCGTACCCGTCGACGAGCACGTCGACCGGCGCGGAGGTGGCACCGGCGACGCCTGCGACGTAGAGCAGCGGGAGGAAGTGGTCCGGCGTCGGGACGGCGAGGTCGAAGTCGCGGTGCCCGTCCAGCCGGCCGAGGTCGGCGGGGTCGGTGAGCATGCGCTCCTTGGCGGCCTCGTCGAACCGCTGCGCCCAGTCGAAGCCGGCATCGGGCAGCGCCCGGCTGACGCCGCCGAGGTTGTGCACGACGTTGCCGCTGCCGATCACCAGCACGCCGTCCTCGCGCAGCGGCGCCAGCGCCGCCCCCAGCTGGAGGTGGTAGTCGAAGGGCTTCAGCGCGTTGATCGACAGCTGCACCACGGGGATGTCGGCGTCGGGGAAGGCGTGCATCAGCACCGACCACGTGCCGTGGTCGATGCCCCAGCTGTCGTGGTCGGCGCCGACCCACGTCGGGTGCACGATGTCGGCCACCTCCTCGTACAGCTCGGGCAGCCCCGGTGGCTCGTACCGCACGTCGAAGAGCTCCCGCGGGAAGCCGAAGAAGTCGTGGATGGTCCGCGGCCTGGGCATCGCCGTGACCGCGGTCGCCTGCACGTACCAGTGCGCGGAGACGACCAGGATGGCCCGGGGCCGGGGCACGGATCGGCCGAAGGCCCGCCAGGCCTCCGTGTAGCGGTTGCTCTCCAGGGCGTTCATCGGATTGCCGTGACCGAAGAACGCGGCAGGCATCACGGGCATCGCTGACCTCCGCTCTCGTGGCGTCGGCCGATCATCTCCCGCGGTGCCTCCCGGTGCGACGTCGCGGCCGCACCCGGAACGACCGCTCAGCGGGGCAGCCGGCGGGCCGCGTCCTCGAGCAGGATCCGCCGCTCGGCCGGCGGGCGGCGGGGGCAGGACAGGCAGGTCGCGCCGTGCGGGAGGCGGTCGACCAGGCAGCAGGACGCCCGCGAGGTGAACAGCACGCCGTCGACGTCGACGTAGCGGGGCGCCGGCAGCGGCGGACCGACCGCCCCGGCCAGCGGGACGGCGAGGGCGGTGACGGCGGCGACATCCCCGAGGGCCCGCCCGAGGGTCAGCAGCCCGTTGGCCAGCGAGTCGGTGGCGATGGCCCACAGCGGCCGGGGTCGCATCGCCCCGGCCTCGGCCAGCGCGGGGATCACCGCCGACAGCGTCTCGCGGAGCCCGGTGGCCGGCTCCTTCCCGATCGCGGACGACAGCGCGGCCACCGGGAGCCCGCCCGGGCCGAGGAAGACCGTGACGTCCCCGGGCCGCCCCGACAGCGGCCGACCGGCGGCCAGCCCGGCCAGCACGGGCGCCATGAGCACCGCCGACGCCGAGTACCACCACACCGTGGCCCGCACCCGCAGCTCGCCGGCGCCCCGGGCCGTGAGCAGGCGCCCCAGCAGCACCGGGTCGGCCAACCGCTCCACGGGGACGGCGACCGCCCCCGGCGGGGGGACCAGGCCGAGGGCCGCGGCGCCGGGGATGCGGGCTGCGACCTGCGCCTGCGGACCGCTCACCGGGCCAGTGTGGCCGGTCGTCGCTCCGCGCGTCTCGTGGGGCAGACGACCGGGCGCTACGGCCATACGGTGTGTCGTGGAACACGCTGCACCGCCGCGGGTGGCACGCGGCGCCGGACTCGGGAGGGACCCCATGAGCGAGACGACCCAGGTGGACGGCCGGACCTTCGCGCCGCCGGAGGCACTCGCGGCCCAGGCGAACGTCGGCCCCGACGTCTACGACGAGGCCGCCCGCGACCGGCTGGCGTTCTGGGAGTCCGCGGCGCGCCGGCTGACCTGGGACCGGGAGTGGGACGAGGTGCTCGACTGGAGCAACCCGCCCTTCGCCAAGTGGTTCGTCGGCGGCAAGCTCAACGTGGCCTACAACTGCGTCGACCGGCACGTCGAGGCCGGGCACGGCGAGCAGGTGGCCTACCACTGGGAGGGCGAGCCGGGCGACACCCGCACGATCACCTACGCCCAGCTCAAGGACGAGGTGAGCAAGGCCGCGAACGCGCTCACCGAGCTCGGCGTGAACGCCGGTGACCGAGTGGCGATCTACCTGCCGATGATCCCCGAGGCGATCATCTCGATGCTGGCCTGCGCGCGCATCGGCGCGGTGCACATGGTCGTCTTCGGTGGCTTCTCCGCCGACGCCCTGGCGAGCCGGCTCGACGACGCCGGCGCCGTCCTGGTCATCACCGCCGACGGCGGCTACCGCCGCGGTGCGCCGAGCGCCCTCAAGCCCGCCGTCGACGACGCGGTGGGCCGCAGCCCCGGCGTCCGCAACGTCCTGGTGGTGAAGCGGACCGAGCAGGACGTGGAGTGGACCGAGGGCCGCGACCTGTGGTGGGACGACGTCGTCGGCCGGCAGTCCACCGAGCACGCGTGCGAGTTCTTCGACGCCGAGCACCCGCTCTACATCATGTACACCTCGGGCACGACGGCGAAGCCGAAGGGCATCCTGCACACGTCCGGCGGCTACCTGACCCAGGTCGCCTACACGCACTGGGCGACGTTCGACCTCAAGCCCGACACCGACATCTTCTGGACGGCGGCCGACGTCGGCTGGGTGACCGGCCACAGCTACATCGTCTACGGGCCGCTGGCCAACCGGGCCACCTCGGTCATGTACGAGGGGACGCCGGAGACGCCGCACCGCGGCCGCTGGTTCGAGCTGATCCAGAAGTACGGCGTGACGATCCTCTACACCGCGCCCACGGTGATCCGCACGTTCATGAAGTGGGGCGAGGACGTCCCCGCCGGCTTCGACCTCAGCTCGCTGCGGCTGCTCGGCTCGGTCGGCGAGCCCATCAACCCCGAGGCGTGGCTCTGGTACCACGAGCACATCGGCGGCGGCCGCTGCCCGATCATGGACACCTGGTGGCAGACCGAGACCGGGGCGCACATGCTCACCCCGCTGCCCGGCGTCACCACCCTGACGCCCGGCTCGGCCCAGCACCCCTTCCCCGGCATCTCCGCGAAGGTCGTCGACGACGAGGGCAACGAGCTCACCGACGACTCCACCGGGCTGCTGGTGCTCACCGAGCCCTGGCCGGCGATGCTGCGCACCATCTGGGGCGACGACGACCGCTACGTGGACACCTACTGGTCGCGGTTCGGCACGAACGTCTACTTCGCCGGGGACGGCGCCAAGAAGGACGCCGAGGGCAACATCTGGCTGCTCGGCCGGGTGGACGACGTGATGAACGTGTCCGGCCACCGCATCTCCACGACCGAGGTGGAGTCCTCGCTGGTCGGCCACCCGACGGTCGCGGAGGCCGCCGTCGTCGGCGCCAGCGACCCGACCACGGGCCAGGGGATCGTCGCCTTCGTCATCCTCCGCGGGAACGCCGAGGACTCCGGCGACGAACTGGTGCAGACGCTGCGCAACCACGTGGCCCGCGACATCGGCCCGATCGCCAAGCCCCGCCAGATCATGGTCGTGCAGGAGCTGCCCAAGACCCGCTCCGGGAAGATCATGCGCCGGCTGCTGCGCGACATCGCCGAGAACCGGGAGCTGGGCGACGTCACCACGCTGACCGACTCGTCGGTGATGAACATGATCAAGGAGAAGCTCCCCGCCGCCCCCGCGGAGGGCTGACCCCACGGGCATAGGAAGCTCTCCCTGCGTCTCGACCCACGGGACCGCAGGGAAAGCTTCCTCTGCCTCGCCGAGATCAGGACGCGGTCCCGGTGATCATGGGGCACGATCGTCCTGACCAGCACCGCCCGACCGGAGGAGAGCCACCCGTGGCCCACAGTGTGTCGACCACCCGCACCGACGGCAGCAGTGCGGCGGCCGAGCCCTCCATCGGCACGCTGGTGCAGAGCGCGATGGCCGACGTCTCGACGCTGGTGCGCAACGAGATCGAGCTCGCCAAAGCGGAGATCGGTGCCTCGGCGAAGAAGGGCGGCATCGGGGCCGCCTCGTTCGCCGCGGCCGGCGTGCTCGCCGCCTTCGCCGGCATCTTCTTCTTCATCGCCCTGGCCGAGTTCCTCACCTGGCTCGGCCTCGCGCGGTGGATCTCCTACGCCATCGTCTTCCTCCTGCTGATCACGCTGGCCGGCATCGCGGCCCTCGTCGGGAAGAAGATGATCAAGAAGGTGGAGAAGCCGGAGCGCACGATCGAGTCCCTGCGCGAGCTCCCCGAGGTCATGCACCGCGAGGCCCCCGGCGCCCGGCACCGCGAGGTCCCCGTCGTGAGCGGCGGCAAGGTGGAGCTGCGCGGCAACGGGCCCTACCGGGTCTGAGGCCGATGACCGTCCCGCCGGACGGCCGTCCCGACGCCATCAGCGTCCTGCTCCCGGGTCCGTGGACCCACCGCGACATCTCCGCCAACGGCGTGCGGCTGCACGCGGCGGAGGCCGGGGACGGGCCGCTGGTCCTGCTGCTCCACGGCTTCCCGCAGTTCTGGTGGACCTGGCGCGCCCAGCTCACCGGGCTGGCCGAGGCCGGGTTCCGGGTGGTGGCGCCGGACCTGCGGGGCTACGGGGCGAGCGACAAGCCGCCCCGCGGGTACGACCTGCCCACCCTCTCCTCGGACGTCGCGGCGCTGGTGCGGGCGCTCGGTGAGCGCGACGCCGTCGTCGTGGGGCACGACTGGGGTGGCCTGCTGGGCTGGACGGCGGCCGCGCTGCACCCGCGGGTGGTCCGCCGGCTGGTGGTCGTCTCGACGGCGCACCCCCGGCTGCTGCGGGCCGGCATGACCGACCGCCGGCAGCGCCGGGCGCTGCGGCACACGCTCGGCTTCCAGCTGCCGCGGCTGCCCGAACGGCGGATGACCCGGATCGACGACGACCCCGTCGCCGACCTGATGCAGCGCTGGGCCGGCCAGGAGTGGGCCCGCACGGCCGACTTCGCCGCGGCGGTGGAGCGCTACCGCGCCGCGGCGCGCATCCCGCAGGCCGCCTACGGGGCGATGGAGTACTACCGCTGGGCCGGCCGGTCGCAGCTGCGCCCCGACGGGCTGCGCTACGCCCGCCGGATGGCCGCCCCCATCACCGCCCCGACCCTGCAGCTGCACGGCGCGGACGACCCCTACATCCTCCCGGGGACGGCGCGCGGCTCGGGCCGCTACGTCGCAGGCGCCTACGAGTGGCGCGAGCTCCCCGGCATCGGCCACTTCCCGCAGGAGGAGTCCCCCGGCGAGATCACCCGGGCCATCGCCGCCTGGGCCGCGTAGCGCAGCGGAGCGGCCCGCGGTGAGCGGATGGAACGGCCCCTGGTGAGCGGCTGGAACGGCCCCTTCGCAGGGCCCCGGCCTGAGCTTGCGAAGGCTGGGGGGCGAAGGGGTCCTTCTACTCGCAGGGCCCCGTCGGGACCTCGGTGCGGGCGACGTTGCCCGCCTCGGCGGCCCCGGCGACCTGGGGGCCGGTGAGCGCGTAGCCGGTCTGCGGGTCGTCGATCGCCGAGGCGAAGACCACGCCGAGCACGCTGCCGTCGGGGGCGAACAGCGGCCCGCCGGAGTTGCCGGCGCGCACCTGGCCGAACAGGGCGTAGACGTCGCGGACGACGGTCTGCGTGTTGCGGAAGTCGGGGCCGCTGATCTCGCCGCGGTCCCGGACGCGGGCGGGCCCGACGTACAGCGGCCCGCCGCCGGGGAAGCCCATGATGATCGCGTCGTCGCCGGAGTCGGCCGTGCCGGCGCTGAACCGCAGCGGCACCTGCGGCAGCCCGGGCACGGCGAGCACCGCGACGTCGATCTCCTCGTCGACCACGACCGGCACTGCGTCGTACTCCCGGCCCTCGGCGACCACGACCGGGTCGCTGACGCCGGCGAGCACGTGGGCGTTGGTCATGACGCGTTCCGGCGCGTAGACGAAGCCGGAGCCGTCGATCTGCCGCGAGCAGGACGGCGCCACGCCGCGGATCCGCACCACCGAGCCCTGGACGGACTCGACCACGGTGCTGTTCTGCAGCTCGGGGTCGGGGGCCGGGACCTCGCGCGCCTGCGTGGGGGTCAGCGGGTCGAGGACGTCGGGCAGCCCGCGCCGGTCGATGGCCTCGCGCAGGTCCTCGTAGACGGTGCGCACCTCGTCGGGGACGACCTCGTCCACGGCCTGCACCAGCGCCGACTGACGCACCTGCCCGGCCACCTGGGGGAACGGCGAGCTGGCCAGCGGGGAGGCGACCATCCACGCGACGAGCAGCACCGCGGCCGCCGACACCACCGCTCCGGCGACGGAGTCGACCATCTTGGCCGGCTCCCAGGTGACCCGGGAGCGCAGCGCCCGGCCCGCCGCCCCCGCCAGGATCTGGCCGAGCAGCGCTCCGGCGAGCACGACCACCAGCGCGGCGAAGACCCTGCTCACGCTGGAGCCGTCGATGCGGTCGGCGACCGGCCCGGCCAGCTGCGCGCCGAGGACGGCCCCGCCGAGGAAGCCGAGGATCGAGGTGGCCGAGACGAGCAGGCCCTGCCGGAACCCGGAGAGGGCGAACACGAGGGCGAGCGTGATGAGCAGCAGGTCGACCAGGGACACCGCTACCCGCTGACCGTCATCGTGCCCACCTGCCCGAGCTGGAGGTGGAAGGTGCAGGCGAAGGGGTACTCGCCCGGCGTCGTCACCTCGAA
The DNA here is from genome assembly GCF_054050875.1 of Blastococcus sp. SYSU DS0541. Taxonomy (NCBI): domain Bacteria; kingdom Bacillati; phylum Actinomycetota; class Actinomycetes; order Geodermatophilales; family Geodermatophilaceae; genus Blastococcus; species Blastococcus sp. SYSU DS0541. The sequence continues at coordinate 10,878 of NZ_JBJHAD010000012.1, forward strand.
CTCGATCGTCTCCTCCTCGCCGGCGGCGAGCAGGGAGAACCCGGCGTCGACGGGCTCGGGCAGCTCGGCGTCGGTGAACTCGAGGTTGTGCGGCATGCCCTCGGCGACGTTCACCAGGGTCAGCCGCACCGTCCCCGGCTCGACGGTGAAGGTGGCGGGGGTGAAGACGTAGTCGTCCTGGGTCTGGAGGGTGACCTCCTGGACGCCGTCCTCGGCGATCGTGACCTCACCGAGCCCCTCGGCGGCCGGCGCCGCGGTCGTCTCCGCCGCCGCGCCGCCACCGCCGCCGCCGCACCCCGTGAGCAGGGCCAGCGCGACCGCGACCGCCAGGGCCTTCTCGCGCGGGCCCGCCGCGAGCCGGCCAGCGGTGGTGGGCAGGGCGGTCCTCCTCGCGCTCATCGGGGCCGAACCGTACGCGCCGCGGCGCCGTCGGGCGCGGGATCGGCCACCGTCGGCGCGGCGGTGTCGCTCGCCGGGTCGTCGTCCCCGGAGCCGGGCAGCGTGTACGGGCGGAGCCGCACCGGGTCGATCGGCCGGACGTCGGCGGCGTTCCACGGCCGGGCCAGCCCCGCGGCCTCGAGGATCGCGTCCAGCAGCCCGGCGGTGAAGCCCCACACCTCCATGTCGGCGACGCAGAACGCCGGCCCGATGAAGCCGGCCGGGTGCCGCACGCGGTAGCGGTTGGCCGGGTCGACGAGGTCTGCCAGCGGCACCCGCGCCACGCGGGCCACCTCGTCCGGGTCGCCCACCGTGACGTCGCGCGGGTCGTCCCACCAGCCCACGACAGGGACGACCAGCCGGTTCGACGGCGGCACGAAGAGCTCCTGGAGCGTGGCCACGACCCGCACCCCGTCGGGGTCGACGCCCGCCTCCTCGTGCGCCTCGCGCAGCGCGGTGCCCACCGGGAAGTCGTCCCCCGGGTCGACCCCGCCCCCGGGGAACGCGGGCTGACCCGCGTGGCTGCGCAGGTGCGCGGACTTCTCGATCAGCAGCAGGTCGGGCCCGGCCGGCCCCTCGCCGAACAGGATGAGGACGGCGGAGCGGCGCGCGGTCGCGGTGGCCTGCGGCATGCGGTGGCGCAGCGGGAGGTCGTCGGCCCGCTCGACCAGCCGCTGCAGGTACGCGGGCAGCCCGTCGGTGGCGGTCACAGCTGCACCCCCAGGTGCTCGGCGACAAGCCCGCGGAGCTCCTCCACCGAGCTGACCGGACCGGCTTCGGTGTGCACCAGCCCGCCCTCGGCGTCGAGGAAGTAGGTGAACGGCAAGGCGTTCAGGCCCAGCTCCGCCATGAGCTGCCCCTCGCCGTCGTACGCGCTGGGGAAGGTGACGCCCGCGTCCTGCGCGAACGAGGCGGCCTGCGGCAACCCGTCCTTGCTGATCACGCCGACCATCCGGACGCGGTCACCGGCGAGCTCGGAGAACCCCTGGAGCAGCGGCATCTCCTCCCGGCACGGCGGGCACCAGCTGCCCCAGAGGTTGACCACGGTGGGGACGCCGGGGGCGCGGGCCAGATCGAGGGACCCGCCGCCGGGGCAGTCGAAGGACAGCGGGGGCAGGAGCTCGGCTCCGGCGGCCGCGGCGCCGGGCTGCTCGGGGCAGGCCGTCAGCGCCTCGGCCGGCGGGGACGACGACGGCGCAGCGGCCGCTCCCCCGCCGTCGTCCGAGGTGCAGCCGGCGAGGGCGAGCAGCCCGACCGCGGTGAGGGCGAGGCGGCGCATCACTCGGTGTCCGAAGCGCTCGGGGTCTTCACGAGCGCGAGCGCCAGCTCCGGGTCGACCGGGCCGATGCCGAACGAGGGGCACCACCGGGCCAGGCCGCAGGCGCCGCAGGCGGCCTTCTTCGCGTGGCACACGCGGCGGCCGTGGAAGATCACCCGGTGGCTGAAGTCCGTCCACTCCTTCTTGGGCACCAGCTGCGCGATCTCCGCCTCGACCTTGACCGGGTCCTCCTCCGCCGTCCAGCCGAACCGGCGGACCAGGCGGCCGAAGTGGGTGTCCACGGTCAGCCCGGGGACGCCGAACGCGTTGCCCAGCACGACGTTCGCCGTCTTGCGCCCCACGCCGGGCAGCGTCACCAGGTCGGCCATCCGGGCGGGCACCTCGCCGTCGAAGCGCTCGACGAGGGCCTGGCTCAGCCCCAGCACCGAGTTCGCCTTGGCCCGGAAGAAGCCGGTGGGCTTGAGGATGGTCTCCAGCTCCTCCCGGTCGGCGCCGGCGAGGGCGACCGCGTCGGGGTAGCGGGCGAAGAGCGTCGGCGTCACCTTGTTGACCATCTTGTCGGTGGTCTGCGCCGACAGCACCGTGGCGACCAGCAGCTCGAAGGCGTTGGTGAAGTCGAGCTCGCAGTGCGCGTCGGGGTGGATGACGGCCAGCTCGCGGGCCATGCGGCGGGCCCGGCGGGTGCGGGCCAGCGGGGTCTCCCCCGGGTCGTACGGCGACGCCCCGGTCAGTGCGGCTGGGGTGGGGCGCCGGACCCGGGTGGGGCGCGCGTAGGCCGGTGAGGACGCGGGGGCGGACACGCGGTCGAGGGTATGCGGCCCGGCTGACCGTCTCCCGGCGTGCCATGATCGAGGACGGTCCGCTTCCCCCGTCCCGCCGACGAAGCAGAGGAGATCGGGATGGTCGCCCTCAGTGTCATCCTCTTCCCGCCGCTGCTGATCGCCTTCCTGCTGGTGATGGAGCGGGTCGAGGAACCCCTCCGCCGCCCGGCGTCGCCGCGCGAGGTCAGCGAGTTCCTGGACACGGCCACGCCCGGCGAGGTCGACACCCTGGCCACCTCGGGCATCCGGCGGGCGCTGTTCCGCTGGCGGCGTCGCCGGCACCGCAGCCGGCGTTCCGAGAACCCGCCCCTGGTCTGAGCGGCCCGGCTGTGGCGCCGGTCATCTCGCTCCGAGGAGGGACGACCGGACCACCGAACGGGTGACCGACCGCACAGCCACCTAGACTCACGTCGGGCGCGGGCACCCCTGCGCCCGCAGACAGTGCGAGAGGACGTGCAGTGGACGAGGTGCTGGCCCAGTCGGGGCTCTTCCAGGGGCTCTCCGAGGATGCGGTGGACCCCGTCATCAGCCGTCTCGAGACGATCACCCTCCCCCGGGGTCGGGTGATCTTCAACGAGGGCGAGCCCGGCGACAGCCTCTACATCGTCATGACCGGCAAGATCAAGCTGTCCCGCCGGTCGCCCGACGGCCGGGAGAACGTGCTCGCGGTCATGGGCCCCTCCGACCAGTTCGGCGAGCTGTCGGTCTTCGACCCGGGGCCGCGCACGGCGACGGCCACCGCCGTCACCGACGTCAAGCTGGCCCGGATGCCGCAGTCGGTGCTGCTGCCCTGGATCGAGGCGCACCCGGAGATCGGCGAGCAGCTGCTGCGCGTGCTGGCCCGGCGCCTCCGCCGCACCAACGACTCGGTCGCCGACCTGATCTTCACCGACGTCCCCGGCCGCGTGGCCAAGGCGCTGCTGCAGATGGCCGACCGGTTCGGCAGCCGGGACAACGACGGGTTGCGGGTCAAGCACGACCTGACCCAGGAGGAGCTGGCCCAGCTGGTCGGCGCCTCCCGCGAGACGGTCAACAAGGCGCTCGCCGACTTCGTGCACCGCGGCTGGATCCAGCTCCAGGGCAAGTCCGTCGTCGTCCTCGACGAGGAGCGCCTGCGCCGCCGCGCGCGATGACGGCACCCCACCGCTGAACGCCAGAGGCCCAGAACCGCGACGGTTCTGGGCCTCTCGCGTTCAGTGCTGCAGGCAGGGGTGACGGCACCTGGCCGCGGTGCGACGCGGAGCGTCACGAGGGAAGCGGCACGGCCAGCCGGATGCGGGTGCCGTCGGGCAGCACCGCCCAGCGGCCGTCGGGGGTCTCCTCGAACCGCGGGCTGATCGGGTGCATCGGCTCCGGCGGGGAGCCGGCCAGCGCGGCGGCCACGTCCGGGAACCCTGCGAGCTGGCCCAGCGTGTGGGACGTCGGCGGCAGCATCGGGCGGGTGCCGCCGTGCAGCTCGGCCAGCGCGGCGGCCGGGCTCAGCCAGGCGGCCTCGTCGGCCTCCCCGGAGACGTCCCGCGCCTCCTGGCCGACCGGCAGGGCGGCGGCGAAGAACTTGGTGTCGTAGCGGCGGGGCTCGACGGGCGGGGTGATCCAGTGCGCGAAGGGGCGCAGCAGGTCCGACCGCAGCACCAGCCCCCGGTCGGCGAGCAGCTCGGAGAGCGACAGCTCGCGGCTGAGCAGCCCCTGGCGCTGCCGCTCCCAGTCGTCGCCGGAGACGTCCGGCACGACGCCACCGTCCGGCAGCCCCGCCAGCAGGACCCCGGCCTCCTCGAAGGTCTCGCGCACCGCGGCGCAGACCAGCTCGCGCGCCGTGCGCTCGTCGCAGCCGAAGGCGGTGGCCCACTGCGCCGGGGTGGGGCCGGCCCAGCCGATCTCCGTGTCGCCGTCGCGGGGGTCGACGCCCCCGCCGGGGTAGGCGGTCATCCCGCCGGCGAAGGGCATGCCCTTGGTGCGCCGCAGGAGGTACACCTCCAGCCCCGGCTCGCCGTCGCGCAGCAGCAGGACGGTCGCCGCCTGCTTCGGCTCGGCGCTCACCTCAGCTCGACGGTGAGCTCGACCTCCACGGGCGCGCCCAGCGGCAGCTCGGCCACGCCGACGGCGCTGCGGGCGTGCTGCCCGGCCTCGCCGAAGATGCGGCCCAGCAGCTCGCTGGCGCCGTTGACGACCCGCGGCTGCCCGGTGAAGCCTTCGACGCTCGCGACGTAGCCCACCACGCGCACGATCCGGGCCACGGAGTCCAGCCCCACCAGGTCGTCGACGGCCGCCAGCGCGTTCAGCGCGCACACCTTGGCGTCGGCCGCGGCGGCCTCGACGTCGACCGACCCGCCGACCTTGCCGGTGCGACGCAGCCCGCCGTCGACGAACGGCAGCTGGCCCGAGGTGAACACCAGCGACCCGGCCCGCACGGCCGGCACGTAGGCGGCGACGGGCGCCGCCACCGCCGGCAGCCGGATGCCCAGCTCGGCGAGCCGGGCGTGCCAGCCCTGCGCCGGCGCACCGGGCGCGGTCACACCGGCCGCTTGAGGTAGGCGACCAGCTGCTCGGCGCCACCAGGGCCGGGGAGCACGGTCACCAGCTCCCACCCGTCGACGCCCCAGGAGTCGAGGATCGCCTTGGTGTTGTGGATCAGCAGCGGGATGGTCGCGTACTCCCACTTCTGGCGGGCAGTTTCGCTCATGACCCCGACGCTAGCGCAGCCGGTGACCTGACCGGGCGGCCCCGTGCAGGGCCCCGCTCCGAACCTGCGAGGAGTGGGGGGCACGGGGTCCTTCTCCTAGGCTGGGGCGGTGCCCCCCGAACTGACACCCGCGCGCCTGCACGTGGTCACCGGCAAGGGCGGGACGGGCAAGACCACCGTCGCCGCAGCGCTGGCCCTGGCACTGGCCGCCGACGGGCGCTCGGTGCTCCTCGTGGAGACCGAGGGCCGGCAGGGCATCGCCCAGCTGTTCGACACCCCGCCGCTGCCCTACGAGGAGCGGCGGGTGGCCGTCGCCCGCGGCGGGGGCGAGGTGAAGGCGCTGGCCATCGACGTCGAGGAGGCGCTGCTGGACTACCTCGACATGTTCTACAACCTGCGGCGGGCGGGCCGGGCGCTGCGGAAGATGGGCGCCATCGACTTCGCCACCGCCATCGCCCCGGGGCTCCGCGACGTCCTGATCACCGGGAAGATCAAGGAGGCGGTCACCCGCCGGAAGGACGGCCGGCACGTCTACGACTTCGTCGTCGTCGACGCGCCGCCCACCGGGCGGATCACGCGCTTCCTCGGGGTCACCGGGGAGATGTCGCAGCTGGCACGGTCCGGCCCGATCAAGACCCAGAGCGACGGCGTCATGGCGGTGCTGCGCTCCCCCGAGACGGCGGTGCACGTGGTGACGCTCCTGGAGGACATGCCCGTGCAGGAGACCGCGGACGCCATCACCGAGCTGCAGGCCGCCGGGCTGCCCCTGGGCTCGGTGGTGGTCAACATGGCCGCGGAGCCGGTGCTGCCGCCGGAGGCCCTGTCCCGCGCGGTCGCCGGCGAGCTGACCGCAGCGGAGCTCGCCCCCGCGCTGGGCGCCGCGCACCTGCCCGGCGCCGAGCAGCTGGCCGAGGCACTGGTCTCCCAGGTGGTGGAGCACGCCCGCCGCTGGGCGTCGCAGGACGCGCTGCGCGCCCAGGTCGAGGGGCTCGGCCGCCCGATCGTCGAGATACCGCTGCTGCCGGGCCCGATGGACCTCGGCTGCCTCTTCGAGCTCGCCGGCCGGCTCGAGGACCACCTGGCCGCGGCGGTGACCCGCTGATGGCCGCGGACACGACGGCGGCCCGGGCGGCCGCCGGGTCCCGTGCGCCCCGCGAGGCGCCGGCGATGGACCTGGCCGCGCTGATCGAGGACCGGCAGACCCGCATCGTCGTCTGCTGCGGCGCCGGCGGCGTGGGCAAGACGACGACGTCCGCGGCCCTCGCGCTCGCCGCCGCGGAGGCAGGGCGCACCGTCGTCGTCCTGACGATCGACCCGGCCCGCCGGCTGGCCCAGTCCCTGGGGCTGACCGAGCTGGACAACGAGCCGCGGCAGGTCGACGTCCCCGGGGCGCCGGGCGAGCTGCACGCGATGATGCTGGACATGAAGCGGACGTTCGACGACATCGTCACCGCTCACTCCACGCCCGAGCGCGCCCAGCTGATCCTGGACAACCCCTTCTACCAGGCGCTCTCCTCCTCCTTCGCCGGGACGCAGGAGTACATGGCGATGGAGAAGCTGGGCCAGCTGCGGGCCAGCGACCAGTGGGACCTGATCATCGTGGACACCCCGCCGTCGCGGTCGGCGCTGGACTTCCTCGACGCCCCGAACCGGATGGGCCGCTTCCTCGACGGCACGATGATCCGGCTGCTGATGGCGCCCAGCCGGGCCGGGTTCAAGTTCGCCAGCGCCGGTTTCCTGCTGTTCAGCCGGATCGTCAGCAAGATCCTCGGCGGCCAGCTGCTGCGGGACATCTCCGCGTTCGTCTCCGCGCTGGACACCATGTTCGGCGGGTTCCGGGAGCGCGCCACCGCGACGTTCGAGCTGCTGCGCCGCCCCGGCACGTGGTTCGTCGTCGTCGCCGCCCCCGAGCCGGACGCCCTGCGCGAGGCCTCCTACTTCGTCGACCGCCTCTCCGCCGAGGGGATGCCGCTCGCCGGGCTCGTCGTCAACCGCACCCACCCCCCGGCCACCACGGCACTGTCGGCGACGCGGGCCGAGGGCGCCGCCGAGGAGGTCGCCGAGAGCGGCGACGACGGCGCCGCGCTGGCCGCCGCCGCGCTGCGGGTGCACGCCGAGCGCATGCAGCAGGCCATCCGCGAGCAGCACCTGGCCGACCGCTTCACCAGCGCCCACCCCGACGTCGCGCTGCGGACGGTGCCGGCCGCCGCCGGCGACGTGCACGACCTCGAGGGGCTGCGGGTGATGGCCGAGGCGCTGACCGGGCCGGACGACGACACGCCGACCGGCACGCCCCGCACGCGCGTCCTCCCCGCGCGCCGCGCCTGAGCACGGCTCTCACCCGTCCGGGCGACGTACCCTGACCGCGATGTCGGAGAACGCGCGCGCCACGACCCGTCTGCTCGCCAAGCTCGCCGCGACGATCGTCGTCGCCGGTGCGCTGCTGGCCGGACTCATGCTGCCCTGGATCGGAGGCACCGGCCTGGCGGCACGCAACTCCGTGTCCCTGCTGGACGCCCTGCCGGTGGAGCTCACCGACAAGACCCCTGCGGGCGTCACCCGGGTGCTGGCCTCCGACGGCTCGCTGATCACGAACTTCTACGAGCACAACCGCACCCCGGTGACCTCCGACCAGATCGCCGACGTCATGAAGCAGGCCCTCGTCGACATCGAGGACTCCCGCTTCTACGACCACAACGGCCTCGACGTGCAGGGCACCATGCGCGCGCTGGTGCGCAACGTCGCCGCCGGTTCGGTCCAGGAGGGTGGCTCCACCCTCACCCAGCAGCTGGTGAAGCAGACCCTGCTGCAGACGGCGACGACGGAGGAGGACCGGGAGGCCGCCGACGCCGAGACAGTCGGGCGCAAGCTGCGGGAGGCGCGGCTCGCCCTGGCCCTGGAGGACACCTACTCCAAGGACGAGATCCTCACCCGCTACCTGAACATCGTCTACTTCGGGCAGGGCGCCTACGGCATCCAGGCCGCCGCCCAGCGCTACTTCAGCGTGAACGCCGCGGACCTCACCCTGCCCCAGGCGGCGATGCTCGCCGGGCTGGTGCAGAGCCCGTTCTACGACGAGCCGATCAACAACCCGGAGAACGCCCAGATCCGGCGCAACCAGGTGCTGCAGCGCATGCACGACCTGGGTCACGTCACCGAGCAGGAGCTCGCGGAGATCACCCCGCAGCCGGTGCAGGTGGCGCCGGGCCAGGCACCGCCGAACGGCTGCATCGACGCGACCATCGGCGGCTTCTTCTGCGACTTCACCCGGCAGCACCTGATCCAGGACCTGGGGCTGACCAAGGCGCAGCTGGAGAAGGGCGGGCTGACGATCACCACGACGCTTCGCCCGGACATGCAGATCGCCGGCGACCAGGCCGTGCTGGACACCGTGGCCATGGGGGCGGGGACCGTCGCCGTCTACGACGTGATCGAGCCCGGCACCGGCAAGGTGCTCGCGATGAGCGTCAACCGCCGCTTCGGCTGCGACGCCCCGGACTGCGAGTCGGTCAACTTCGCGACCATCCCGACGAAGGGTTCGGGGTCCACCTTCAAGACCTTCGTCGCGGCCGCCGCGCTGGAGCAGGGGCTGCCGGCCAGCCACACCATCACCACGAACGAGCCCTACCGCTCCACGGTCTACGAGAGCTACAACCCCGAGACCCGGCGGATCGAGCCGTACTCGGTCGGCAACGTGGGCAACAGCTACCCGCGCACGCTGACCATGACCCAGGCGCTGTACATGTCCTCCAACACCTACTTCCTGGCGCTGGAGGACGCGCTCGGCCGCATCGAGCCGGCCGTCCGCATGGCCGAGCGCCTGGGCATGACCTTCGACTACTCGGTCACCCAGACCCCGGCGCAGCAGATCATCGACGAGAACCGGCCCTCCTTCGCCTTCGGTACCGACGGCGTGAGCCCGCTCGACCTGGCCAACGCCTACGCGACGATCGCCGCCGGCGGGGTCAAGTGCACCCCGACCCCGGTGCTGTCGATCACCACGCCGAACGGCGAGCCGCTCCTCGGCGAGGACGGGCAGCCCGTGGTCGGGGAGAACGCCTGCGAGCAGGTGATCGAGCCCGGCCTCGCGAACACGCTGAACCAGATGATGATCAAGGACGTCCAGCCGGGGAACCCGCTGCAGACCGGTGCCCGCGCGCACATCCCCGGCCACCAGATCGCAGGCAAGACGGGAACGGTGAACGAGCGGGATTCCGTGGCCTTCGTGGGGACGACGCCCCGCTTCGCCGCCAGCGTCATGCTGTTCCGCCCGCGGGACACCAACGACGTCGGCAGCTACGGCGGTGGGCTGCCGGCCGGCATCTGGCGCCGGGCGATGGCGCCGATCCTGACCAGCCAGGAGCCTGTGCCGTTCCCGCCGGCCGACCCGCGGTACGCCGGTCGCGGCGTCGACGCCCCGCCGGAGGTCAGCAGCCCGTTCCGGCCCGACGACAACGCGTCCAGCCGTTCGGGCAACCGGTCCGGGAACACCGGCGGCAGCACCACCCCACCGCCGGCGCCTGAGGCACCGCCGCAGCCGGAGCAGCCGGCCGGGACGGAGCAGCCGGCCGAGCCCGCGACGGAGCAGCCGGCGGCCGAGGCCGCGACGGAGCAGCCGGCGGCCGAGGCCGGGATCCCGGCACCGGACACGGACGAGGTCACCGTCACGGACTGACCTGGCCCACGACGAGGGGCCGGACCCACGGGTCCGGCCCCTCGCGCGTCCTCCGGGCGGCGGTCAGCCGAGCTGGCGGCGGACCTCCGCGGCGACCCGGGAGCCCTCGGCGCGGCCGGCCACGACGCCGTTGGCGGCGCCCATGACCTTGCCCATGTCCTTCATGCCGGAGGCGCCGGTGCGGGTGATGACGTCGGCGACGATCGCGGCGAGGTCGGCGTCCTCGAGCTGTGCGGGCAGGTAGCCGGCCAGCACCTCGCCCTCGGCCTGCTCGCGGGCGGCCTGCTCGGTGCGCCCGGCGGAGCCGAAGGCCTCCGCGGCCTCGCGGCGCTTCTTCGCCTCGCGGCGGAGCACGGCCTGCACCTCGTCGTCGCTGAGCTCGCGCGACTCCTTGCCCGACACCTCCTCGGCGCTGACGGCGGCCAGCACCATGCGGAGCGTGGCGGTGCGCAGCTCGTCGCGGGCCTTCATGGCGGTGGTCAGGTCGGTGCGCAGCTGTTCCTTGAGGTCGGACACGGCTCCAGCCTGACACGACGCCGTCCCCGGGTGCGCCCGTAGGCTCGGCGGGTGCGCTGGTACACCGCCCTCCCCACCGCCGCCGTCGCCTCGGGCGCGGCCGTGACCGCCTACGCGAGCCTCTACGAGCGCACCCGCTGGACCCTGCGCCGCTTCGACGTCCCGGTGCTCGCCCCCGGGTCGGCCCCGCTGACGATCCTGCAGCTCTCCGACCTGCACATGACGGCCGGGCAGCGCAGCAAGCAGGAGTGGGTCGCGGGGCTGGCCGCGCTCGAGCCGGATCTGGTGATCAACACCGGCGACAACCTCGCGGGCTTCGACGCCGTGGCGCCCACCCTGAGCGCGATGGACCCCCTCATGGACCGGCCCGGGGCCTTCGTCCTCGCCAGCAACGACTACTTCGCCCCGCGGCCGAAGAACCCGTTGAAGTACTTCAAGCGCGACCACAAGCGCGTGCACGGCGAGGAGCTGCCCTGGCAGGACCTGCGCGACGGGATGCGCGGGCGCGGCTGGCTGGACCTCACCAACGCCGCGGGCGAGCTCACCGTCGGCGGACGGCGGATCGTCTTCGCCGGCGTCGACGACTCGCACCTGCGGCGGGACCGCTACGACCTGGTCGCCGGCCCCGCTGACCCTGCGGCCGACGTCCGGATCGGCCTGGCGCACTCTCCCGAGCCGCGGGTGCTCGACCGGTTCGCCGCCGACGGCTACGACCTGCTGCTGTGCGGCCACACCCACGGCGGCCAGCTGCGGGTGCCGTTCTACGGCGCGCTGGTCACCAACTGCGGCATCGACCGCGACCGCGTGCGCTGGCTGCACCGCTGGGCGGAGCCGACGCCGGAGCACCCGGCCGGCACCTGGCTGCACGTGTCGGCGGGGTTGGGCACCAGCCCCTATGCACCCGTGCGCTTCGCCTGCCCGCCCGAGGCGACGCTGCTGACGCTCACGGCGCGGCCCTCCTGAACCGCCGGTCCCCCGCCGCCGAGCCGCACCGCGCCTAGCGCTAGACTCGTCGACGCACCTCGGGGTGTGGCGCAGCTTGGTAGCGCGCGTCGTTCGGGACGACGAGGCCGCAGGTTCAAATCCTGTCACCCCGACCCTCAGCTCAGGGGCCGCCGCGAGGCGGCCCCTGAGTCGTTCCCGGGTCGCTGCGAGGATGGACGCGTGACCGCTGAGCAGACCGCATCCGCCGCCCTACCCCCCGAGGTCACCGCCCGCTGGCAGGCCCGCTTCCGCGCACCCCGGGTGTCGCTGCCCGACTGGGCCGAGGACGCGCCCCACCGGAACCTGTACAGCTCCGACGTCAGCGGCGTCGTCGAGCAGTACGCCTGGGACCGCGAGACCGGCACCCACCGCCAGGTCACCGACCGGCCCAACGGCACGCTGATCGCGACGCTGGACCGCGACGGGTCGACCATCTGGTGGTTCGCCGACACCGACGGCGACGAGTTCGGCGTCTGGACGACCCAGCCCTTCGAGGGCGGCGAGGACACCGTCGCCGTCCCCGAGGTCGGTCCGGCCTACCCGGCAGGGCTGGAGCTGGGCCGGGAGCTGGTCGCGATCGGCCGCAGCACCGACGAGGGCAGCGAGCTGTGGGTGGCGCCCACCGGCGGGACGCCCCGCGTGGTCTACCGGCACCCCGACCCGGCCTCGGTCGACGCGCTGACCCGCGACGACGAGCTGCTGGTCGTCTCGCACTCCGAGCACGGCGACCCGCGCTACCCGGCGCTGCGCGTGCTGCGGACCTCCGACGACGCCGTCGTGGCCGAGAAGTGGGACGGCGAGGGCCGCGGGCTGCACGCCCTGGAGTTCGCGCCGCTGCCCGGTGACCGCCGGCTGCTGGTCGGGCACGAGCGCCGGGGCCGCGAGGAGCTGCTGGTCTGGGACGTCGCCGCCGACTCCGAGACCGAGATCGTGCTCGACCTGCCCGGCGACGTGACCGCCGGCTGGTACCCCGACGGCTCGGCGCTGCTGGTGGGCCACGACCACGCGGCCCGCAGCGAGCTCTACCGCTACGACCTCGCCACCGGTGCGCTGGAGAAGCTGGACACCCCGCCGGGCGTCGTCCGCGGCGCCACCGCCCGCCCCGACGGCACCGTGGAGCTGGCCTGGTCGAACTCCGAGCGCCCGCCGGTCATCCGCCGCGCCGACGGTCCCGTGGTGCTCTCGGTCTCCGACCAGGAGCCGCCCGCGGCCTACCCGGTCGAGGACCGGTGGGTCCCCGGCCCGGGCGGCGACGTGCACGCGCTGCTGGTGCGCCCGGCGGGCGACGGGCCGCACGCGACGGCGTTCCTGGTGCACGGCGGCCCGGAGGCGGCCGACGACGACTCCTACCGCGCCCGACGGGCGGCCTACGTGGACGCCGGCTACGCGGTCGTGCACGTCAACTACCGGGGCTCGACGGGCTACGGCTCGGCCTGGCGCGACGCGCTGACCGGGCGCCCAGGGCTCACCGAGCTCGAGGACGTCGGCGCGGTCTACGACGCGCTGGTGGCCGAGGGCGTGGTCGACCCGCAGCGGGCGCTCCTCAGCGGCGGCTCGTGGGGCGGGTTCCTCACCCTGCTGGGCCTGGGCACGCAGCCCGAGCGCTGGGCGGCCGGGATCGCCGAGGTCCCGGTGGCCGACTACCTGGCCGCCTACGAGGACGAGATGGAGGGCCTGCGGGCCTACGACCGGGCGCTGTTCGGCGGCTCCCCGGAGGAGGTGCGCGACGTCTACGTGCGCTCCTCCCCCATCACCTACGTCGACGCCGTCGCCGCGCCGGTGCTGGTCGTCGCCGGCGCCAACGACCCGCGCTGCCCGATCCGGCAGATCGACAACTACCTGGGCGAGCTGGAGCGGCTGGGCAAGCCGCACGAGGTCTACCGCTTCGACGCCGGTCACGGCTCGCTGGTGATCGAGGAGACGATCCGCCAGGTCGAGGTGGCGCTCTCCTTCGCGCTACGACACGTGAAGCCGTAGATCCCGCGGTGATCATCGTCATCCGGCTGCGCCCACCGGCGTGGCGGGCAGCCGGATGACGATGATCAACGACGGGAGGCGGCGATCAACTCGGCGATCTGGACGGTGTTGAGGGCCGCGCCCTTGCGCAGGTTGTCGTTGCTCACGAAGAGCACGAGCCCGCGGCCGTCGTCCACGCTCTGGTCCTGCCGGATGCGGCCCACGTAGCTGGGGTCGCGACCGGCGGCCTGCAGCGGGTTCGGCACGTCGGAGAGCTCGACCCCGGGCGCCGCCCGCAGCAGCTCGGTGGCCCGCTCGACCGAGAGGGGCCGGGCGAACTCGACGTTCAGCGACAGCGAGTGCCCGGTGAACACCGGCACGCGCACGCAGGTGCCCGCGACCCGGAGGTCGGGGATGCCGAGGATCTTGCGGCTCTCGTTGCGGAGCTTCTGCTCCTCGTCGGTCTCGAAGGAGCCGTCGTCGACGACGGAGCCCGCCATCGGGAGGACGTTGAACGCGATCGGGGCGACGTACTTCACCGGGTCGGGGAAGGCCACGGCCGACCCGTCGTGGGCGAGCGCGTCGGCCTTCTCCACCACGGCCTTCGCCTGGCCGTGCAGCTCCTCGACGCCGGCCACCCCGCTGCCCGAGACCGCCTGGTAGGTGCTGGCGACGATCCGGGTCAGCTGCGCCTCGTCGTGCAGCGGCTTGAGCACCGGCATCGCGGCCATGGTGGTGCAGTTCGGGTTGGCGATGATGCCCTTGCGGATCTCGCCCAGCGCCTGCGGGTTGACCTCGCTGACGACCAGCGGGACGTCGGGGTCGCGCCGGAACGCCGAGCTGTTGTCGATCACGGTCACGCCCGCCTCGGCGAACCGCGGCGCCTGCGCCCGCGAGGTGGTGGCCCCCGCGGAGAAGATCGCGATGTCCAGCCCCGCCGGGTCGGCGGTGGCGGCGTCCTCGACGGTGATCTCGCCGCCGGCCCAGGGCAGGGTGCTGCCGGCCGAGCGGGCGGAGGCGAAGAAGCGCAGCTCGTCGAGGGGGAAGGCGCGCTCCGCGAGGAGGTCGCGCACCACCCGCCCGACCTGCCCGGTCGCGCCGACGATGCCGACGCGCAGCCCACCGTTCGTGCTCATCGTCCGGTCCCTCCGTAGACCACGGCCTGGGCCTCGTCGGTGCCCAGGTCGAAGGCGTCGTGCACCGCGCGGACGGCGATGTCGACGTCGGTGTCGCGGCACACCACGGAGATGCGGATCTCCGAGGTGCTGATCAGCTCCAGGTTGACACCCGCGTCGGCCAGCGCGCCGAAGAACTTCGCCGAGACGCCCGGGTGGGAGCGCATGCCCGCACCCACCAGGCTCACCTTCCCGATGTGCTGGTCGAAGCTGACGTCGGTGTAGCCGACGGTGTGCTTGACCTTCTCGAGGGCGGCCAGCGCGGCGGGGCCGTCGCTCTTGGGCAGCGTGAAGGAGATGTCGGCGAGCTTGGAGGCCTCGGCCGACACGTTCTGCACGATCATGTCGATGTTGACCTCGGCGTCGGCGAGGACGCGGAAGATCTGCGCCGCCTCGCCCGGCCGGTCGGGCACCCCGAACACGGTGATCTTGCCCTCGGAGCGGTCGTGCGCGACGCCGGAGATGATCGCCTGTTCCACGGTGAGGTCCTCCATCGAGCCGGTCACGGTCGTGCCGGGGAGCTGGGAGTAGGAGCTGCGGACGTGCACGGGGATGCCGTAGCGGCGGGCGTACTCGACGCAGCGGAGCATGAGCACCTTGGCCCCCGAGGCGGCGAGCTCCAGCATCTCCTCGTAGGTGATGGTGTCGAGCCGCCGGGCGTTCGGGACGATCCGCGGATCGGCCGTGAAGACACCGTCGACGTCGGTGTAGATCTCGCAGACGTCGGCGTTCAACGCCGCCGCGACGGCGACGGCGGTGGTGTCCGAGCCGCCGCGCCCCAGCGTGGTGATGTCCTTGGTGTCCTGGCTGACGCCCTGGAACCCGGCGACGATGACGACCGACCCCTCGTCGAGCGCCGACTTGAGGCGGCCCGGGGTGACGTCGATGATCCGCGCCTTGCCGTGGCTGGACGTGGTGATGACGCCGGCCTGCGACCCGGTGAAGGAGCGGGCCTCGTAGCCGTGCTCGGAGATCGCGATCGCGAGCAGCGCCATCGAGATCCGCTCGCCGGCGGTGAGCAGCATGTCCAGCTCGCGACCGGGCGGGTCGTCGGTGATCTGGCTCGCCAGGTCCAGCAGCTCGTCGGTGGTGTCGCCCATGGCGGAGACCACGACGACCACGTCGTCGCCGTTGTTCTTGGCCGCGACGATCCGCTCCGCGACGCGCTTCATGTGCTCTGCGGAGGCGACGGACGAGCCGCCGTACTTCTGGACGACGAGGGCCACGGGACATGAGGCTACCGAGGTCGTCCACGGCACGAGCGCTTGCATCCGGCGGGCCCGACCGTTGTGATCATCGCGTGGACGATCCGAGTCGCTGGCTGCTCACCGCGGAGGAGCGCGGCAACCCGGGCACCCCCCTCCCCGCCTGGACCGACGGCAACCTGGTCCGTCCGCTCGTCCACGGTTCGGCGTACTTTCAGCGGCTCGTCGAGGTGGTCGAGCAGCTGGGCGAGGGCGACCGCCTGTGGTTCACCGACTGGCGCGGCGACCCCGACCAGCGACTCCGCCCGGAGGGGCCGACCGTGGACGAGCTGTTCAGCGCGGCCTCGCGCCGCGGCGTCGACGTGCGCGGTCTGGTGTGGCGCTCGCACACCGACGCCCTCTCCTACAGCAAGGAGCAGAACCGGTCGCTGGACCGGGAGATCGAGGAGGACGGCGGGAAGGTCGTGCTCGACCAGCGCGTGCGCCGGGTCGGCAGCCACCACCAGAAGATCGTGGTCATCCGCTGCCCCGCCGACCCCTCGCTCGACGTCGCCTTCGCCGGCGGGATCGACCTGTGCCACAGCCGCCGCGACGACGCCGTGCACGAGGGCGACCCGCAGGCGGTCGACATGGCCTCCGGGTACGGGCCCACCCCGCCGTGGCACGACGTGCAGGCCGAGATCCGGGGGCCGGCGGTGGCCGTCCTGGACACCGCGTTCCGCGAGCGCTGGGACGACCCGACCAGCCCCGTGCAGGGGAACCCGATCGCGTACGTCGTCGACCGGTTCCGCCACGCCCGGCTGGACCACTCCCCGCTGCCCCCCGAACTGCCGCCGCCGCCGCCGTGCGGTCCGCACCTCGTGCAGACCCTGCGCACCTACCCGAAGATCCGCCCGCGCTACGACTTCGCCCCCGAGGGCGAGCGTTCCATCGCCCGGGGGTACACCAAAGCGGTCAAGGAGGCCCGGCGGCTGATCTACCTGGAGGACCAGTACCTCTGGTCCTCGGAGGTCGCGCAGCTGTTCGCCGACGCCCTGACCGACAACCCCGGGCTGCACCTGGTCGTCGTCGTCCCCCGGATCCCCGACCAGGAGGGCGCGTTCAACGCGACGCCGCAGTACGTCGGCCGCCGGCAGGCGATCGACCTGTGCATCCGGGCGGGCGGGGTGGACCGGGTCCACGCCTTCGACGTCGAGAACCACGCCGGGACGCCGGTCTACGTGCACTCCAAGGTCTGCGTGGTGGACGACGTGTGGGCCAGCATCGGCAGCGACAACTTCAACCGCCGTTCGTGGACCCACGACAGCGAGCTCTCCACCGCGGTCCTCGACATCACCCGCGATCCCCGCGAGCCGTTGGACCCGGCCGGGACGGGCGACGGCGCACGCACCTTCGCCCGGGACCTGCGGCTGGAGTTGGCCCGCGAGCACCTCGACCTGGCGGCGGACGGCAGCGAGGACGAGCTGCTGATCGACCCGGAACGCTTCGTCGCGACGCTCGAGCAGCGGGCCGGTGCACTCCAGGAGTGGCACGACGGCGGACGACGGGGAGCCCGGCCGGCCGGACGGCTGCGGCCGCACCGGCCGGAGAAGCTCGGCCGGCTGACCAGGCTCTGGGCCACGCCGGTCTACCGGATGCTGGTGGACCCCGACGGCCGACCGCTGCGCCTGCGGCTGCGCAAGCAGTTCTGACCGGCTGACGGGGCGACGGCCGGAGGCGCGCCGCCCCGCCAGCGGTCAGGCTCTCGTCAGGCCACCATGCCGTGCGGATCCAGCACGTACTTCTTCGCCGCGCCGCTGTCGAAGTCGGCGTACCCCTGCGGCGCCTGGTCGAGGGGGATGACCGTGGCGTTCACAGCCTTCGCGATCTGCACCTTGTCGTGCAGGATCGCCATCATCAGCTGGCGGTTGTACCGCATGACGGGGCACTGGCCGGTGGTGAAGGACAGGGACTTGGCCCAGCCGGTGCCGAGGCTCAGCGACAGGGAACCGACCTTGGCCGCCTCGTCGATGCCGCCGGGGTCTCCGGTGACGTAGAGGCCCGGGATGCCGATGGCCCCACCGGCGGCCGTCAGCTCCATGAGGGAGTTGAGGACCGTGGCCGGCGCCTCGGTCGCCGCGCCCTCACCGTGCCCGCGGGCCTCGAAGCCCACGGCGTCGACCGCGCAGTCCACCTCGGGGACGCCGAGGATCTGCTCGATCTGGTCCTTGGGATCGCCCTTGGAGATGTCCACCGTCTCGCAGCCGAAGCTGCGCGCCTGCGCGAGCCGTGCCTCCACCAGGTCGGCGACGACGACGACGGCCGCCCCGAGCAGCTGCGCGCCGACGGCGGCGGCCAGGCCGACCGGCCCCGCACCGGCGATGTACACCGTGGAGCCGGGCTTCACCCCGGCCGTGACGCAGCCGTGGAACCCGGTCGGGAAGATGTCCGAGAGCATCGTGAGGTCGCGGATCTTCTCCATCGCCTGGTCCCGGTCGGGGAACTTCAGCAGGTTCCAGTCCGCGTAGGGGACCATCACGTACTCGGCCTGACCGCCGACCCAGCCGCCCATGTCCACGTAGCCGTAGGCGGCGCCGGGGCGGGCGGGGTTGACGTTGAGGCAGATCCCGGTCTTGCCCTCCTTGCAGTTGCGGCACCGGCCGCAGGCGATGTTGAACGGCACCGAGACGAGGTCGCCGACCTCGATGAACTCGACGTCGCGGCCCCGCTCGATCACCTCGCCGGTGATCTCGTGCCCCAGCACGAGGTTCTCGGGAGCGGTGGTGCGGCCCCGCACCATGTGCTGGTCACTGCCGCAGATGTTGCTGGTGACGACCTTGAGGATGACCCCGTGCTCGGTCTTGCGGCCGACGTTCGCGGGATTCACCCCCGGGCCGTCCTGCAGTTCCAGCTTCGGATAGGGGATGTCCTGCACCTCGACCTTGCCGGGGCCGGTGTAGGCGACGCCTCTGTTGCCTGCCATGTGTCCGTTTCCCTCCATGAGCCTGGATGCGCGGCGGGCCGGGCCCGATCCGCGCCGTGCTGCGACGCTCCTGACCGCACTGCCGGGTGCGGTCGCCGACTCACCTCCTCCGGTCGGGCCGGTCCACGTCGTGCGGTCGGCCTGCTGACGGTCGGTCGCGGCAACCGGTGACCCCGCACCGGCGCGCCGACGAGCCGGGCCACCCGGGAGTGCCCACGTCGGTGCAGGGGAGGCGGCGGGCCCCGGTGAGGACGACGGTCACCGAGGGGTCGATGTGCGCCTCGGACGTGGTCCCGGACGGACGGGTGACCAGCGCGTTCACCCGGGGCCTACGTGGTCGGGCTCTCCGCCGCCGACGGTCCGAGCCGCCACGCCGGGCCCCGGACGGGGCACCACCAGCAGTGCCGTCCCGACCAGGTCCGCGGCACGACGCCGGTCGATCGAGCCCGACATGACGCCCCCCTCTGGACGCTCATCCCGCACATGTGTCGCACGTCACACTCTGGCCCCTGGTGACCTGGCGCGCAACGCACGCGGCCCCCGGCGCGACGAGCGCGTGCTGCCGATCCCCGCCGTGGACCGCCCGTGCGCTGCGATCAGGGCCGATCCGCTGCTACCGTGGCGCCGTGCGCGGCAGCCTCCTGCTTACCCGCCGCGGCGAGGCCCTCTCCTAGGTCGGCTTCCTCGCCGCGGGGTTCCGGCGTCCCCGGCGTCCGCTGACCGTCCCCGGAGCCGTGCGCACTCCGCGCACGGCAGCCCGTACCAGGAGCCCTCCCCCCATGAGCGAGACCCACCCGCACGCCCGGCACCCCCAGCAGCCGTCCGGCATGCCGATCCACCGCTACGTGCCCTTCGCCCCGGTGGCGCTGCCCGACCGCACCTGGCCCGACGTCGTGACGACGCAGGCCCCGCGCTGGTGCGCCGTCGACCTGCGCGACGGCAACCAGGCGCTGATCGACCCGATGACGCCCGACCGCAAGCGGCGGATGTTCGAACTGCTCGTCCGCATGGGCTACAAGGAGATCGAGGTCGGCTTCCCGGCGGCGAGCCAGACCGACTACGACTTCGTCCGCCAGCTGATCGAGGACGACCTGGTCCCGGACGACGTGACGATCCAGGTGCTCACCCAGGCCCGTGACGAGCTGATCGAGCGCACCTTCGAGTCCCTGCGCGGGGCGAACCAGGCGATCGTCCACCTCTACAACTCCACCTCCACGCTGCAGCGGCGGGTCGTCTTCGGCTCCGACCGCGCCGGCATCGTCGACATCGCCGTCCACGGCGCGCAGGTCGTGCGCAAGCTCGCCGAGCAGATGGGCGACACCGACATCCGGTTCGAGTACTCCCCCGAGTCGTTCACCGGCACCGAGCTCGACTTCGCCGTCGAGATCTGCGACGCCGTCACCGACGTCTGGGAGCCCACCCCCGACCGGCCGACGATCCTCAACCTGCCGGCCACGGTCGAGATGGCCGAGCCGACGGTCTACGCCGACCAGGTCGAGTGGATGCACCGCCACCTGGGCCGGCGCGACTCGGTGATCCTGAGCCTGCACCCGCACAACGACCGCGGCACCGCCGTCGCCGCGGCCGAGCTCGGCTACCGGGCCGGCGCCGACCGCATCGAGGGCTGCCTGTTCGGCAACGGCGAGCGCACCGGCAACGTCGACCTGGTCACCCTGGGCCTGAACCTGTTCAGCCAGGGCATCGACCCGCAGATCGACTTCTCCGACATCGACGAGATCCGCCGCACCGTCGAGTACTGCAACCAGCTCGGCGTCCACGAGCGGCACCCCTACGGCGGCGACCTCGTCTACACCGCCTTCTCCGGCTCCCACCAGGACGCCATCAACAAGGGCTTCAAGGCGCTGCAGGCCGACGCGACCGCGGCCGGGGTCCCGGTCGAGCAGCAGACGTGGGCCGTGCCGTACCTGCCGATCGACCCCAAGGACGTCGGTCGCAGCTACGAGGCCGTGATCCGGGTGAACAGCCAGTCCGGCAAGGGCGGCGTCGCCTACATCATGAAGACCGAGAACCACCTGGACCTGCCGCGCCGGCTGCAGATCGAGTTCAGCGCCGTCGTCCAGCGGCACACCGAGGACGAGGGCGGCGAGGTGACCGCCGAGCAGATGTGGACGGCGTTCTCCAACGAGTACCTGCCCGACGCCGACGCCCCGTGGGGGCGCTTCTCGCTCAGCGGCCACCGGCACACCGCGCACGCCGACCAGCTCGACGAGGTGGTCGTGGAGCTCGTCGACTCGGGCGTACCGGTGACGGTGGAGGGCCGCGGCAACGGCCCGATCGCCGCGTTCGTGGACGCGCTGAAGACCGTCGACGTCGACGTCCGCGTGCTGGACTACGCCGAGCACGCCATGTCCGCCGGCGGCGACGCCCGCGCGGCGGCCTACGTCGAGTGCGCCGTCGGCGACCGGGTGCTGTGGGGCGTGGGCATCGACCCGAACATCCTCACCGCCTCCCTGCGCGCCATCGTCTCCGCGGTCAACCGCGCTGAGCGCTGATCCGGCCGGGACGGGGCGCGCCGCTCAGCGCGCCCCGTCCTCCCGCTCCTCGCGGCGGCTCTCCGCCAGCGCCCGCCCCGGGTCCTCCGGCGGGGCGTCGGCCGGCTCGTCCCCGCGGTAGACCCGGTCGGGCCGGCGTTCGGTGTGCAGCTCGTCGACCAGCAGCAGGTCGCGGCGCACGTGCCGGCGCCGGTAGGCGACCCGGCTGATCATGTGCGCGCTCACGGGTGCGGTGAGCATCTGGAAGACCGCGACCAGCAGCAGCATCCACGTCGCCGACCAGCCCTGCAGTCGGATCGCTCCCCCCACCATGATCAGCAGGACCCCGAGCACCTGCGGCTTCGTGCCCGCGTGCATCCGGGCGAGCACGTCGGGGAAGCGGAGCAGCCCCAGCCCCGCGGTGAGGCACAGCACCGAACCCAGCAGCACCAGCGCGACGGCGATCCCGTCGCCCACGGTCTCGACGTCGTTCACCGCGACACCTCCCCGTCGGCCGGCCGGTCGTCGACGTCGATCCCCTGCGTGCCCAGGTTCGAGTGGATGAGCATGCCGCCGATGTAGCGGGCCACCGACACCGAGCCGACGAACGCCAGCAGCGACACCACGACGAGCACGGGCACCACCGTGGGATCCCGCTCCAGCGTCGCGTGGACGGCCAGCCCGGCCGCGATGATCACCAGCAGCGTGTCGGTCGCGACCACCCGGTCGAGCAACGAGGGGCCCAGCGCCAGCCGCACCAGCGCGAGCAGCGCCCCGGTGCCCAGCAGGAGGTAGGCCGCCCAGTAGACGACGGTCACGGTGTCCTCCGCCCCTCGCCGACGGAGTCGGTCGGGGCGCCGGCGCTGACGGCCGCCACCTCGTCGGGCGAGCCGAACGCCCGGACCACGCGCTCCTCCATGGTCAGCACCGACTCCCGCTGGCGCTCCACGTCGCGCGCGTCGGTCACGTGCAGGACGTGCACCGCCAGCCGCCGCTGCTCCCGGTCCATGTCGATGACCATCGACCCGGGCACCAGCGTCAGGGCCTCGGTGATGATCGTCAGCAGCAGGTCGGAGTCCGTGCGCAGCTGGACCATGATGATCGCGCTGCGGCTGATGCCGCTCGGGCGCACCGTCTGCCACGCCACCTGGGCCCCGGAGGTGACCAGGTCCGCCAGGAAGGTGCCGACGAACGCCAGCAGCCGGACCGGGCGCACGGTGACGCCGCCGACCACCGGCGGCAGCGGCAGCAGCAGCGTCACGGCCAGCGCGACCACCGCACCGGACAGCAGGTTGGCCCACGACCACGTGCCCCAGAGCAGGTTCCACACCAGCACCAGCCAGACCAGCAGGGGCAGCTGGTGGCGCAACTGGTGGGCCATGCCGCTGCCTGCGCTCTCGCGCGGCACCCCGCTCACGGGGCGTTCTCCGCGTCGACGACCGCCGTCACGTACGGACGGCGGTCGAGCAGGTCGCCCGCCGCGCGGTCGGCCACCGCGTACAGGGGCCCGGCCAGGACGGTGAGCGACACGGTCACGGTGACCATCGCGGCGGTGGCGGCGAGCATGACCCGCGGCAGCGGCCGGTCCGGCCGGACCTGCTCCGGGTCCTCGCCGAAGCCGTCCGTGGCCGGCGTCGTCGCCGTCGCCACCGCCGTGTGCCGCTCCCAGGCCGCCCGCCGCGCCGCCGAACGGCCGGGACCGGCGGCGTTCGCGGCACCCGGGGCCGTGGCATCCACCGGTACCGGCTCCCTGTCGTCCGTGGGCCCGGGGCCGTCGGCCTGCGGCTCACCGGGCTCGGGCGTGGGCGGCTGGGGCAGCGGCTCGGGGTGGAGCTCGGGCCCCGCGTCCGCCGCCGCTGCCGCGTCGGTGTCCCCGGCCGGCGCATCGGCCGGTGGCCGCCAGAACGCCCGGGTCCACACCCGCGAGACCGCGAGCAGGGTGAGCAGGCTGGTGACCGCGCCACCGGCCACGAGGACCAGGGGCAGCCACCCGCCGTCGGCCACGCCAGCCTCGAGCAGCCCCAGCTTCCCGATGAACCCGGAGAACGGGGGGATGCCGGCCAGGTTCATGGCGGGGACGAAGAAGAGGACGGCGAGCAGCGGCGAGGCCTTGGCCAGGCCGCCCAGCCGGTCGACCGCCGTCGCCCCGCCCTGCCGTTCGACCAGACCCGCGACGAGGAAGAGCGTGGTCTGGATGGCGATGTGGTGGACGACGTAGAAGACGGCGCCGGCCAGCCCCGCCCGGGAGGCGAGCGCGATGCCGAACACCATGTACCCGATGTGGCTGACCAGGGTGAACGACAGGATCCGCCGGATGTCGGCCTGCGCCACGGCGCCGAGGATGCCGATCAGCATGGTGGCCAGGGCTGCCCACATGAGCACCGTGTCCAGCCCGCCACCGGGGAAGAGCAGCGTCTGCGTGCGGATGATCGCGTACACGCCCACCTTGGTCAGCAGCCCGGCGAACACCGCGGTGACCGGAGCGGGTGCGGTCGGGTAGCTGTCGGGCAGCCAGGCCGACAGCGGGAAGACCGCCGCCTTGATCGAGAAGGCGATCAGCAGCAGCGCGTGGATGAGCAGCTGCGTGCCCTCGGGCAGCTCCCCCAGCCGCCCGGCCAGCTGGGCCATGTTGACCGTGCCGGTCGAGGCGTAGACCAGGGCGATCGCGGCGAGGAACAGCAGCGAGCTGAGCAGGCTGACGATGATGTAGGTGACGCCCGCGCGGATCCGGGGTGCCGAGCCGCCGAGGGTCAGCAGCACGTAGCTGGCGGTCAGCAGGATCTCGAAGCCGACGTAGAGGTTGAACAGGTCGCCGGCGAGGAAGGCGTTGGCCACGCCCGCCATGAGCACCAGGAACGTCGGGTGGAAGATCGACACCGGCGCCTCCTCGTCGCCGTCGGCCGCACCCTGGCCGACCGCGAAGACGAGCACGCCCAGGCCCACGGTGAAGGCGACCACGAGCATCAGCGCCGACAGCCGGTCGACGACCAGGACGATGCCCAGCGGCACCTCCCAGCCGCCCAGCGACACCGCCACCGCCCCCTGGGCGTCGGCGAGGAAGAGCAGCGCCACCGACACACCGAGGACCGTGGTCAGCACCAGGATGCTCAGCGTGCGCTGCACCCGCGGGTGCCGGCCACCGACCAGCAGGGCGGCCGCCGCGCCCAGCAGCGGCAGCAGCACCGGGAGCGGGCTGAGGATGCCGGTCACGAGCGCCTCCGCCGGGTGGGCGGCAGGTCGACGTCGTCGGACGGGACGCCGGCGTAGTGCCGCCGCAGCAGCTCCTCGACGTCGTCCCCCTCGCCGTGCAGGCTGTCGGCGTGCCCGGCCGGCCGGTCCTCGGGGGCGAGGTCGTCGGGGTCGATCTCGTCGGCATCGGTGCCCGAGCGGGCAGCCACCCGCCGGTCCTCCTCGTCGATCCCGACGACCTCCTGGCGGACGAGCCGCCAGGAGCGGTAGATCAGGGCCAGCAGGAACGACGCGATGCCGAAGGTGATGACGATCGCCGTGAGGACGAGCGCCTGCGGCAGCGGGTCGCTCATCTCCTCGGGCTCGGCGAAGCCCACGATGGGCGCAAGCCCCGTCGGCCCCCCGGCGGAGAGCAGCAGCAGGTTGGTCGCGTTGCCCAGCAGCAGGAAGCCGAGCAGGACGCGGGTGAGGCTGCGGTCCATGAGCAGGTACACGCCGGCGGCGTAGAGGCCCGCGACGATGACCGGCAGGACGACGGTCGGGGTCATCGGAGCACCACCTCGTCCGCGCCGACCTCGATCGGGTCATTCTCGTCGGCCTGGCGGTCGAGCTCCGCCCCGAGGCTGCGGAGCACGTCGAGGACCAGGCCGATCACGATGAGGTAGACCCCTGCGTCGAAGAAGAGCGAGGTGACGAGCTTGACGTCGCCCAGCACCGGCAGCGTCGTCTCGAGGATCGCCGTCTCCAGCACCTCGGCGCCGAGCACCAGCCCCATGGCGCCGGTCCCGCCGGCGAACAGCAGCCCCGCGCCCAGCAGCAGACCCGGGTCGACCGGCGCCGCCTCGCCGAGCTCGTAGCGGCCGCCGGCCAGGTAGCGGAGCACGAGCGCCAGCCCCGCGACGAGCCCGCCGGCGAAGCCTCCGCCCGGCTGGTTGTGCCCGCTGAACAGCAGGTAGACGGAGAACACGACGATGGTGTGGAACAGGATGCGGGTGATCACCTCGAGCACCACCGAGCGCCGCTCGGGCGAGAGCGCCGCCGTCGCCGAGAGCCACTGCCGCCGGGGCGCCCGGCGCGACCGGCGGGCGGCGCGGGCCGCCCGCACCGGGTCCAGCCGCTCCACCACGCCGGTGCGCCGCCGGAGGAAGACCAGGCTGGCCACGCCCGTGGCCGCGACGACCAGCAGGGAGATCTCCCCGAGCGTGTCCCACGCCCGGAGGTCGACCAGCGTCACGTTGACGACGTTGCTGCCACCGCCGATCTCGTACGCCGCCTCGGGGAAGTCGACCGACACCGGCGTCGCCTCGCGGGCGCTGAGTGTCACCGCGCCGACCGCCCCCATGAACAGCCCCACGCCCGCGGCGATCACCCCGCGGACCGCCCGCTCGCCGGGCCGGTGCCGCTCGGAGATGTCCTTGGGCAGCTTGCGCAGGACGAGCACGAAGACGACCAGGGTGAGGGTCTCGACGAGGAACTGGGTGAGCGCGAGGTCGGGGGCGCCCTGCAGGGCGAAGAGGACGGCGAGGCCGTAACCGGTGACGCCGACGACCAGCACCGCCGACAGCCGCTGGCGGATCCGCAGCGCCATGACGGCGGCGAGCAGCACCACCGCCCCGACCAGTGCCTGGATCGGGGTGTCCCACGCCCGCCACTCCCCCGGCCACGGCGCCCGGAACAGCAGGATCGACCCGGGCAGGGCCAGGACGACGACGAGGATGGTGCCCAGGTAGGCCGGCAGCGAGCCGCGCTGGGTGGTGCCGGTGACCAGCACCGCGAGCCGGTCGAGAGCCTGCATGGTGTTCCAGTAGCCCTCGTCGGCCGAGGCGCCGACGGCCCGCCGCTGCTGGAAGCGGAACACCGCCGAGCGCGCGGCGAACAGGGCCGCGCCGCCGAGCAGGGTGAGCGCCGACAGCGCCAGGGCCGGCTGCCAGCCGTGCCACAGCGCCAGCTTCTCGGCCTCCTCGGTCACGAGCGGCAGCCCGTCGGCGTACCCGGCGACCAGCGGCTCGAGCACCGGGCTGAACGGTCCGGCGAGCAGCCCGGTCAGCGCCAGCGCCGCGGGGGCGGCGAGGAACAGCGCGTGCGGCGGGTGGAGCAGCTCGGCGGGCTCCTCCGGTTCCAGGCCCGGCTTGCGGGCGAAGGCGCCCCACAGGAAGCGCAACGTGTAGGCGGCGGTGAGCACCGAGCCGAGCACCAGCCCGACGAGGACGACGACGGCCGCCGTCCGGTCGGGCAGCCCGCCGTCCCACAGCGCGGTGAACGCCGCCTCCTTGCCGACGAACCCGAGCAGCGGGGGGACACCGGCCATGCTGAGCGCGGCGAGCGTCCCGATCGCCGCCACCACGGGCAGCCGCCGGCCCAGCCCGGACAGCCGGCGCAGGTCGCGGGTCCCGGTGGCGTGGTCGACGACCCCGACGGTGAGGAAGAGCGTGGACTTGAACAGCCCGTGCGCCAGCGTCATGGCCAGCCCGGCGGCGGCCAGCTCCCGGCTCCCCCCGCCGACGAGCACCATGAGGAAGCCCAGCTGGCTGACCGTGCCGAAGGCCAGCAGCAGCTTGAGGTCGTTCTGGCGCAGCGCGCGGTAGCCGCCGACCAGCATCGTGGCCAGGCCCAGACCGAGCACGACCGGCCGCCAGCCGGGCACGTCGGCGAACCCGGGGGCCAGCCGCGCCACCAGGTAGATGCCGGCCTTCACCATGGCGGCGGCGTGCAGGTAGGCGCTGACCGGGGTGGGCGCCTCCATGGCGGCGGGCAGCCAGAAGTGGAACGGGATCATCGCGGACTTGGTGACCGCGCCGACGACGACCAGCATCGTCCCGGCCACCAGGAGCGGACCGCTGCCCGGGTCGGCGACCACCTCCGACAGCAGGTAGCTGCCGCTGGTCTCGCCGAGCATGATCAGCCCGACGAGCATGGCCAGCCCGCCCGCGGTGGTCAGGATGAGCGCCTGGCTGGCCGCCCGCCGGGCCGCCAGCTTCGCCCCCGAGCCGCCGATGAGCAGGAACGAGAAGACGGTCGTGAGCTCCCAGAAGACGTACAGCATCAGCAGGTCGTCGGCCAGGACCAGGCCCAGCATGGAGCCGGCGAACGCGGTGAGGTTGCCGGCGAACCGCGGCGTCCCCTCGTCGCCGGGCTCGAAGTAGCGCGCGCAGTAGACCATCACCAGCGCGCCGACCCCGGTGACCAGCAGAGCGAAGGTGAGCGACAGGGCGTCCAGCCGGAGGGCCACCTCGAGGCCGAGGGCCGGCACCCAGGGGACGGTCTCGGTGACCTCGCCGCCGCCGGTCACCGTGGCCAGCCGGGTCAGCACCCACGCGAAGCCCACCGCCGGCACCAGCGCCAGCGCCAGGAAGGCGTTCCGGCCCCACCAGCGCACGAGCAGCGGTGCCACCAGCGCGGCCAGCAGGTGCAGCAGCAGGACAGCGAGCACGGGTCTCCGGGAGTCTCGGTGGGCTCGGGGACGACCACAGACGTCCGGGGACGGCCGGCGGTGGCCTCAGATTACGGCCGGACCCCGACGTCCGCCCGACGTGACCAGCCCGCTCGCGCAGGCGAAGGCCACCGCGCCCGACGCACCCCGCCGCCCCGGCGATGATCAGGTTGCCTGATCATCGAGCGTCCTCCCTCACCGTGCGCCGTGAGGGAGGACGCGCCGCCGTGAGGGAGGACGGCGGCCGGGCCCGCGAGGGAGGACGACGAGCGCTCAGCCCTCGGCGGTCTCCGCCGCGGCCAGCCACTCCTCCTCCACCTGCTCCTTCTCCGCCTGCAGCTCCTTCAGCCGGGCGTCGAGCTCGGCGGCCTTCGCGTAGTCGGTGGCCGCCGCCGCGAGCTGCTCGTGCAGCTTCTTCTCGTCGGCGTCCAGCTTGAGCATCCGCCGCTCCAGCTTGGCGGCCTCCTTCTTCGCCGCCCGCGCCTCGGCCGCCGACACCGCGGGGGCCGACGTCGAGGGCGCGCCCACCGGACGCGGACCGTCGCTCCCGTCCGCCGTGGTCAGCGGGGCGCCGCCGGCCGCTCGGCGCCGCAGGTACTCCTCCACCCCGCCGGGGAGCTCGGCCAGCGTGCCGTCGCCGAGCAGCGCGACCACCTTGTCGCACACGCGGTCGACGAAGTACCGGTCGTGGCTGACCACCAGCACCGTGCCGGGGAAGCTGTCGAGCAGGTCCTCCAGCGCCGTGAGGGTGTCGATGTCCAGGTCGTTGGTCGGCTCGTCGAGGATCAGCACGTTGGGCTCGGCCATGAGCAGGCGCAGCAGCTGCAGCCGCCGCCGCTCGCCGCCGGAGAGGTCGCCGACCGGCGTCCACTGCCGGTTGGCGAGGAAGCCGAAGCGCTCGGCCAGCGACGAGGCGGAGATCTCCTGGTTGCCGATGCGGGCGATGCGCGCGACCTCCTGCACCGCCTCCACCACCCGGAGCGCGCGCGGCAGCTCGGTGACGTGCTGCGACAGGTACGCCGGAGACACCGTCTGCCCGACGACGACGGATCCCGAGTCGGGCTGCGTCTCCCCCACGAGCAGCTTGAGCAGCGACGTCTTGCCCGCGCCGTTGACCCCGACGATGCCGATCCGGTCACCGGGGCCGACGTGCCACGTGAGGTCGCGGAACAGCGTCCGGGGGCCCTCGTCGGTGGGCACGGCGTAGTCGACGTCCTCCACGTCGTAGACGGTCCGGCCCAGGCGCCGGGCGGCGAAGCCCTTGAGCGCCATCGAGTCGCGGGCCGGCGGCTCGTCGGCGATCAGCGCCTGCGCGGCCTCGATGCGGAACCGGGGCTTGCTGGTGCGGGCCGGCGGGCCGCGGCGCAGCCAGGCCAGCTCCTTGCGCACCAGGTTCAGCCGCCGCTCCTCGGTGACCGAGGCGATCCGGGCGCGCTCGGCCCGGGCCAGCGTGTACGCCGAGTAACCGCCGTCGTAGGAGTGGACGTCGCCGTCGGCGACCTCCCACGTGGTGGTGCAGACCTCGTCGAGGAACCACCGGTCGTGGGTGACGACGACGAGGCCGCCGCTGCGCTGCTTCACGTACTCGGCGAGCCACGCCACCCCCTCGACGTCGAGGTGGTTGGTGGGCTCGTCGAGCACCAGCAGGTCCAGCGGCCGGATGAGCTGGGCGGCCAGCGCGACGCGGCGACGCTCGCCCCCGGACATCGGCGCCACCGGCGCGTCCAGCCCCAGCCGGTCGAGCTCCAGGCCGGTCAGGACCGAGCGGACGGCGGGGTCGCCGGCCCACTCGTGCTCGGCGGCGAACATCGACGGGGGCAGGACGACGTCGCGCACCGTCGTCCCGGGCGGGAGGGTGCCGGACTGGTCGAGCACGCCCATCGCGAGGTCGCCGCGGCGGGTCACACGGCCCGAGTCCGGGTCGTCGGTGCCGGTGATCAGCGACAGGAGCGTGCTCTTGCCGCCGCCGTTGCGGCCGACGATCCCGATCCGCTCGCCGGCTGCGACGCCGAGCGAGACGTCCTCGAGCACGACGGTCGTGCCGTGGGCCTTGTGCACCCGCTCGAGGTTGACCAGGTTGAGGGGCGCGCTCATCGGCTGCTGCGGGGAGGAGTCATGGGCCCTCAGTATCCGACGGACGCCCCGTCCCGGACCACGGCGGCCCCGGCCGCGGTCGACCGGGGCAGCCGCAGGCAGCCCAGGGCGCCGAGCGCGACGACGCCGGCGACGACGAGGAACCCGGTCCCCGTGCTGGCGGCCGCGGCGAGCGGGGGCACGGTGAGGTTGCCGACGATCCCGCCGACGGCCAGCGACAGGGACATCGCCGAGACCGCTGTCGCCCGGTGCACGGCGTCGACACGGGTGTGCAGGACGGCGCTCAGCAACGGCCAGACCGCGCCGTGCGACAGGTAGTACAGGGCGAAGCCGGTCGCGGCCGGCGCGAGCGCGTCGGGCCCGGCGACCAGGGCGAGCGCCGAGCCCCCGAGGACGAAGAGGACGACACCGGCCGCCGCGGTGGAGCCGCGCAGCAACCGCCGCAGGTGCGGAGCGAGCACCGCCCCCACCGCCGCCCCGCCGAAGGAGATCGCCAGGACGACGCCGTACACCGCGGCGCCGTCGTCCCGGCCGCCGGTCAGCTCGGCGAACCGCACGGGGCCGAGCAGCTCGCACACGACCAGCCCGACGCCGCCGACGGCGGTCAGCAGCAGGACCAGCCGCATCGGCCCGTCGGTCACCGACAGCCGCACCGCGCCGGCCAGCGTGCGCGGCAGCGCCCGGGCCCCGGCCGCGAGAGCGCCCCCCAGGCTCCCCTCGCGTGTGGCACGGTGCTCGGTCAGCAGTCGCAGCACCGCGGCGACGTACACGACGTCCAGCACCGCCGCGCCGAGGTAGGGCAGCGCGAGCCCCTCGGCCCCGGAGCTCCCGAGCAGCGAGGGCAGGAAGCCGCCGACGACCGCGCCGACCGCGAGGCTGGCGCCGTCGGCGGCCGAGTGCTTCGCCAGGCCCGGGGCGACGTCCGCCTTCGGCTCCAGCCGGTGCACCGTGTCGACGTACCACGCCTCGAGCGGGCCGGAGTCCAGCACGCGCCCCAGCCCGAGCGCGAGGACGCCGACCAGGAAGCCGGTGAACGTCGTCGCCGTCGCGATCAGCAGGCAGGAGGCCAGGTGCAGCAGGGCGCCGGCGACCACGACGGGACGGCGGCCGAAGACGTCGGCCAGCCCACCGGTGGGGAGCTCCAGTGCGACGACCACCACCCCGTGGACGGTGAACAGCAGGCCGATCTCGGCGAGCGTGAGGCCGCGCGCCTGGGCGAGCAGCACGGTGATCGGCGTGGTCAGCCCGACCGGCAGCCAGCGCAGCGCCGTCAGCCCGACCAGCCGCCGGGTCGCGGAGCGGACGGTGGCCGGGCCGGTCACGACGGCCACTCGGGGACCGGGAGCACGTCGAGCAGGACGCAGACCTGCTCACCGCCCTCGGCGGGCGCGCCGGCCGGGTGGGCCTCGACCCAGCGGGCCAGCGTGGCGGCCAGCTCCTCGCTGAGCGCGCGGGCCTGCTCGGGCGTGAGCCGCAGGGCGTAGTCGTTCAGCGAGGCGGCGTCGGCCCAGGCAGGGTCGAGCCGCTCCCGCTGCGCGTACCAGGCGTCGACCACCGCCGCCTGCCGGTCCACCTGCAGCCGGGTCATCTCCTCCTGCACCTCCGCACCCCCCTCCTGGGCGAGGAGGTCGGCGGCGCGCCAGCTGGTCATCCGGTGACGGGCCCGCCACCAGCGCTCGCGGCCTGTCCCCTGGTCCTCGACCTCCTCGACGAACCCGTAGGCGGCGAGCTGCCGCAGGTGGTAGCTGGTCGACCCGCTGCTCTCCCCCACCGCTCGCGCCAGCCCGCTGGCCGTCGCGGGGCCCTGCAGGCGCAGCAGGCCGAGCAGGCGGTTGCGCAGGGGGTGGGCGAGCGCGCGCAGGGCCCGGACGTCGGTCACGCGGACGGCCGGCTCGACCGGGCTGGTAGGCGGGGTCACGGCTGCAGCGTAGGGGTGCAAAGACTCCTTTGCAAAGATCTCTTTGCGTTCGCTCGCCGACGCGTTCTGGACACCGGCCGCATCGGCCGCCGAGGGGCCACTGCGCAGATCCCGTCTGCCGGAAGGGGGAAGACAACGGGCGCATGCGGGGTTAGGCTCACCACTAGTTGAGCCCTCAATCAAGGAGGCCGGCATGCCCGCCGTGACCGTCGAGGACACCACCACCCTGCCGCGGGTCCCGCTGCCCGCCCCGCGCACGGTGCGCCGCCGCACCCGGTCGGTGACGACGGCGCCGTCGGGCTTCGAAGGGGAGGGCTTCCCCGTGCGCCGGGCCTTCGCCGGGGTCGACCTGAGGGCGCTCGACCCGTTCCTGCACATGGACCAGATGGGCGAGGTCGAGTACGCGCCCGGCGAGCCCAAGGGCACCAGCTGGCACCCGCACCGCGGCTTCGAGACGGTCACCTACCTCATCGACGGGACCTTCGAGCACGCCGACTCCCACGGCGGTGGGGGCACGATCAGCAACGGCGACACCCAGTGGATGACGGCGGGCGGAGGCGTCCTCCACATCGAGCGCCCGCCGGAGCACCTCGTGACGAGCGGCGGCCTCTTCCACGGTCTCCAGCTGTGGGTCAACCTGCCCAAGGCGCAGAAGTGGGTCGAGCCGCGCTACCAGGACCTGCGGGCCAAGGAGTCGGTGCTGCTGGCCAGCGCGGACGCCGGCGCCCTGCTGCGGGTCATCGCCGGCGAGGTCGGCGGCCACACCGGCCCGGGCTCGACGTACACGCCGATGGCGATGGTGCACGCCACGATCGCCCCCGGCGCGACCATGGACCTGCCCTGGCGGCCGGACTTCAACGCCCTGGTCTACGTCCTCTCCGGCGCCGGCTCGGTCGGCATCGACGGCGCCCCGGTGCGGACCGGCCAGCTCGCGGTGCTCGGCCCCGGCGACACCGTCACCGTGCGCGGCGCGGTGCACCAGGAGTCGCGCACCCCGGCGCTGGACGTCGTCGTCCTGGGTGGCCGGCCGATCAACGAGCCGATCGCCATGTACGGGCCGTTCG
Organism: Blastococcus sp. SYSU DS0541; assembly: GCF_054050875.1. NCBI lineage: Bacteria > Bacillati > Actinomycetota > Actinomycetes > Geodermatophilales > Geodermatophilaceae > Blastococcus > Blastococcus sp. SYSU DS0541. The sequence goes on from NZ_JBJHAD010000012.1 coordinate 43,756, forward strand.
TCATGAACACGGCGGACGAGGTCAGGGACGCGTTCGCCGACTACTCCGCCGGCCGGCTGGGGTCCATCCCGGCGCAGCGCGTCGAGGGACCGGTTCCCCACGGCGACGTCCGGGGCGAGACTGCAGGCGACGCCGAGCGGTAGGAGCCGCGCCATGAGCAACCTCGAACCGCGCCCACCCGCCCACGGCCTGGGCGGGCTGGCGGGGACCACCGCCGGCCCGGCCCTGGACCTGCTGCCGGGCAGGGAGGTCATGCTCGGCGAGAGCACCCGCGTGCGCCGGCTGCTGCCGACGCTCGGCCGCCGGATGGTCGGCGCCTGGGTCTTCGTCGACCACTACGGCCCCGACGACGTCACCTCCACGCCGGGCATGCAGGTGCCGCCCCACCCGCACACGGGGCTGCAGACGGTGTCGTGGCTGCTGGACGGCGAGGTGCACCACCGCGACTCGCTCGGCAGCGACGTCCGGTTCCGCCCCGGCGAGCTGGCGCTGATGACGGCGGGGCACGGCATCGCCCACTCCGAGCAGTCGCCGGCCACCCACCCGCGGTTCCTGCACGGTGCGCAGCTGTGGGTGGCGCTGCCCGAGGGGGACCGCGAGGTCGCCCCGCACTTCGAGCACCACGCGGCGCTGCCGGGTTTCAGCTCCGACGGGCTGACCGCGACCGTGCTCATGGGCTCCTTCGGCGGCGTCACCTCGCCGGGGCGCGCGTACACCCCGCTGGTCGGCGTCGACCTGGACCTCGCCGCCAGGGCCGACGTCGAGGTCCCGCTGGAGCCGGAGTTCGAGTACGGGCTGCTCACCGCCTCGGGGTCGGTGTCGGTCGACGACGTCCCGCTCGAGCCGGGCGCGATGCTCTACCTCGGCACCGGCCGGCGGAGCCTGCGGGTGCGGGCGGGTGCGGCGTCCCGGTTGCTGCTGCTCGGCGGCGAGCCGTTCGAGGAGCGGCTGGTGATGTGGTGGAACTTCGTCGGCCGGTCGGGCGAGGAGATCGCCGAGTACGCCGAGGAGTGGAACGCGGAGTCCCGGCGCTTCGGCACGGTCGTCGGCTACGACGGCGACCGCCTCGAGGCCCCACCGCTGCCACCGGTCCCGCTGGTCGCGCGCGGACGGGTCCGGTAGTGGCCGCCGACCCGCGGCTGCTGCAGTTCGTCGCCGAGCAGCGCTGGGGCGTGCTCGCGACGATCAAGCGCGACGGCCGGCCGCAGCTCTCCAACGTCGGCTACGCCTGGGACGACGGCCTGATCCGCGTCTCGGTGACCGCCGACCGCGCCAAGACCCGCAACCTGCAGCGCGACCCGCGGGTCACCCTGCACGTGGCGTCGAAGGACTTCTGGACCTGGGTGGCCGTCGAGGGCACCGCCGAGCTCACCGCGGTCGCGCAGGACCCGCACGACGCCGCGGTCGAGGAGCTGATCGCCTACTACCGCGGCATCTCGGGCGAGCACGAGAACTGGGACGAGTACCGGGCGGCGATGGTCGCCGACCGCCGACTGGTCGTCCGGTTCCGCCCGGAGCACGCGTACGGCCAGCTGCCCGGCTGACCCCGGCGTCGCCGGTGCGCCCCGTTCGCACCGGCTACCGGGTGCACATCACCCGGCCGGGACCTCCATCACCGAGAACGGCGCGCCCCACGGGTCGGCGACGACCGCGAAGCGGCCGTACTCGGTGTCCTCGGCCGGCAGCAGGACCTTCCCCCCGGCGGCGGTCACCGCGGCGACCGCGTCGTCGGTGGAGGCCACCGCGAAGCAGCTCGCCCAGCCCTTCGGCGCCCCGGGCACGACGCCGCCCAGCCCGCCGAGCGGATCGCCGTCGGTGGCGAAGGTCGTGTAGCCCTCGGCGGCGGGGACCTCCTCGAACCGGAACCCGAAGACCGCGGTGTAGAACTCCCGAGCCGCAGCCGGGTCGTCCGCCGCCAGCTCGTTCCAGACCAGCGAGCCGGGCTCGTTGTACCGCTGCACGCCGGTGTGCGAACCGGACTGCCAGAGGCCGAACGGGTTCCCCTGCGGGTCGAGCGCGACGACCATCGTGCCCATCGGCCCGACCTCCATCGGCTCCACCAGCACCGTCCCGCCGGCCTCACGGATGCGGGTGACGGCGGCGGCCGCGTCGTCGGTCGAGAAGTAGGTGGTCCAGCGGGGCGGGTCGTCCGGGTCCATCTGCGGGCCGAGCCCGGCCACCTGGAGCCCGTCCTTGTGCGCGTTCAGGTAGCCGCCGAACTCCGGCTCACCGCCGGTGTACTCCCAGCCGAGCAGGCCGGCGTAGAACGTCTTCGCCGCCTCCAGGTCGGCGGCTCCGTAGTCGATCCAGCAGGGCGTTCCGGGCGGCCAGGGGGTCTCACGGGTGGGCATGGGTGCCTCCTCCTGTTGTGGGGGAGGTCACCATCCCACCGGGCACCGACAGTTCGGCGGGGTCAGAACGTCCCGCCGCCGCTGCGGCCGCCGCCGCCGAACGAGCCGCCGCCGCCGAGGCCCCCGCCGCCGAAACCACCGCCGCCGCCCCGGCCGCCGAAGCCACCACCGAAACCGCCGCCGAAGCCACCCGAGCGGCCGCCGAACCCGCGACCGCCCCCCAGCAGGATGCCGCCGAGGACCAGGCTGCCGAGGTCGACCCCGCCGCGGCGGTAGCCCCCGCCGTAACCACCGAAGCCGCCCGGGCCGCCGGGCCCGTACCCGGAGCGCCACCGGTCGACGTCGTCCTGCGCGAGGTCCAGCGCGTGCTGGGCGAGCAGCCCGGCCTGGTGCGCCTCGCGGAGCGCGCTCACCGGGTCGGTGCGCCCCAGCTCGACGGCGGCCTCCAGGTGCCGCTGCGCCTCGGCCAGCCGGGTGCGCGCCTCCGGCCCCACCGCCCCGCGCCGGGTGTCGACGAAGTCGGCGGCGGCGCCCACGGCCGAGCGGGCGGTGAGCAGCGCCTGGTCCAGCGCGGCCGCGGCCCGGCGCGCCTGGGTCTGGGCGTCACGGGCCGCCGACAGCGCCTCCTCCAGCGCGGCGTCGGCGTCCTCCAGCTGGCGCAGCGCGGCCAGCGGGTCGCCCGGGGAGCCGTCGGCCGGCCGCAGCGCGGCGTCCGCCGCCGCCAGCGCGGCCTCGGCGCGGGCGATCTGCGGTGGCAGGCCGCTGCGGTCGCCCCCGGCCACCAGCGACCGGGCCTCGGCGAGGTCCTTCTCCGTCTCCGCGCGCGCCGCACCCACCCGGTCGGCGGCCGCGGCGAGGTCGGCGGCCAGCCGGCCGACGGCGTCCAGCAGCGTGCCGGTCTGCGCCACCGCGTCCTCCGCGGCGCGGATGTCGCCCACCGCCTCCCCGCTGCGGCCGGCGGCGAGCGCCTCCCGGGCCTCCCGCACCTCCTCGTCGGCGGCGTCGAGCCGCGCGGCGGCCTCGGCCACGTTGTCGGCGACGGCGGTCACGGCCCCGCCGGAGTACCGCTGCCGGAGCCCCGCCAGCCGCTGCTCCTCCTGCGGCAGGCGCGCCCGCAGCGCCGCGATGCGCGGCTCGAGGCCGGCGAGCACCTCCGGGGCCGTGCGCTCCAGGTCGCGCAGCTCCTGGAACGCCGCGCTCTGCTCGTCGAGGCGGCCGCCGGCGGCGCCGGTGAGCGCCAGGATCTCGGCCAGCATGCGGCGCCTGGTCGGCTCGTCCTCGGCGACGTCGTCGTCCAGCTCCTGCCGCAGCGCGAAGGCACGGCCGAGGTCGGCCTTCGACCGCGCCAGCGCCGCGTCGAAACCGGCGACCGCCTCCTCGCCGTACTGCGACCGCGCGAAGTCCAGGTCGAGCTGCGAGGTCTTCATCGCCTCGTCGAGCGAGAGCAGCGACTCGCTGGCGCGGCCCTGCAGCTCGTCGGTGGGCACGCCCTCGTACGGGTCGGGCTCGGCCCGCCGGCGGCGCGGCGGCAGCGCTCCGCCACCGCTGCGGCGGGACCGGGCGAGCAGGTAGACGCCACCCCCGACCACCGCGATGCCGCCGAGCACCAGCAGCGCGCCCCCGCCACCGGAGCCGTCGTCGGCGGCCACCGCCGGCTCCTCGCTCGCCGCCGTCCCGCCGTCGCGAAGCAGGTCGGCGAAGGCGGCCACGCCGCCGGCCCAGTCCCCCTCGGCGAGCTCCGGGGCGACCTGCTCGTCGGTCAGCTCGTCGAAGGCGTCGCCGGTGACCGGGAAGTCTGCCGGCCGCACGGTGCCGTACCGCTCGTCGTCCACCGCGACGGCGAGGAGCGCATCCTGCTCGCCGAGCTGGCTGAGCTCGGCCGTGGCCTGGGCCCACTCCCCCTGGTCGGCGCCGTCGAAGCTGGACACGAAGACCACGTACAGCTCCGTGCCGGTGTCCGCGCGGAGGTCGTCGAGCACGTCCTGGACCTGCGCGGCGCCGCCGCCGAGCGCACCGACCTGGTCGGTCACCTGGTCCGTGAGCCGGAACGGGGGGACCGCCCACGCGGGGCCGCCGCCGAGCACGAGGACGGCGAGCACCGCCAGGACCACGCACAGCCGGCGCACGGGTACCTCCTGGAGCGGCGGACGTCGGTCGGCAGAACCCTACCGACGGCGGAGGGGTCCGGCCCGGCCGCGGTGGGTAGGGCGGTCGCGCCGCCGAACGCCGTCCGCGAGGAGACCCGCGTGCCCGAGCCCGACTCGATCCCCGCCGCCGACCTGCCGCCGCGGGCGGTCCGCCCCGTCGGCGGCTGGGCCGTGGGCAACCGGGGGGACGACCGGTACTTCGCCGTCTCCCGCCGGTGCCGCCACCAGCTGGCCGACCTCGCCGACGGCAGCGTGGACGCCGACGGGTGCCTGGTCTGCCCGTGGCACCAGAGCCGGTACGACGTGCGCACCGGGGAGATGGTCGACGGGCCCCGCGGGTTCCTGGGCTACCACGGGCCGACGCCCGGCTACAGCGGCCTGGTCCGGCTGCTGGGCAGCATCGCCCGGCTACGCGTCCGCCGGGCGGTCCGCCGCGGCGACGACGTCGTCCTGACCGACTGAGGCATAGGAGGCTCTACCTGCGTTCCCGGGCCCGGAGACGCATGCACAGCTTCCTGCGCCCCGGAAGGGGCGAGGCGGTCAGCCCTGCTCCTGCCGCGGCAGGGGCTCGTCGCGACCGAGGAACGGGGTCGGGTCGTCGTCCCCGGTGCGCCCGCCCGTGTCCGGCCCGGTGGCCGCACCCGCGTGCAGCACCTCCTCGGGGGGCCGCGGCCGCAGCACGCCGTCGCGGATCTCCTCGGCCCAGTGGCAGCTGACCAGCCGCCCCGGGCCCAGCTCCCGGAGCACCGGCACCTCGTCGTCGCAGCGCGTCTCCTGCCGCCAGGGGCAGCGGGTGTGGAACCGGCAGCCGCTCGGCGGGTCGGCCGGCGAGGGCAGGTCGCCGGCCAGCAGGATCCGCTCCCGCTGCTCCTCGATCTCCGGGTCGGGCACGGGGACGGCGCTCATCAACGCCCGGGTGTAGGGGTGCAACGGCTGCTCGTAGAGGTCGTCGGCCGGCGCCTGCTCCACCAGCGAGCCCAGGTACATGACGCCGACGACGTCGCTGATGTGCCGGACGACGGCGAGGTCGTGCGCGATGACCAGGTAGGTGAGCCCCAGCCGCTCCTGCAGCTCCTCGAGCAGGTTGAGCACCTGGGCCTGCACCGAGACGTCCAGCGCGGAGACCGGCTCGTCGGCGATCAGCAGGTCCGGCTCCAGGGCGACGGCGCGGGCGATGCCGATGCGCTGCCGCTGGCCGCCGGAGAACTCGTGCGGGTACCGGCGCAGCGCCGCCGAGGGCAGCCCGACGGCGTCCAGCAGGCCGCGGATCTTCTCCGCGATCCCGGCCTTGCCCCCGGCGAGCCCGTGGGCGTGGAGCGGCTCGGAGAGCAGCGACTCCACGTTCTGCCGCGGGTCCAGGCTGCCGAGCGGGTCCTGGAACACCATCTGCATCCGCTGGCGCATCCGGCGGAGCGGCTCGCCCGTGAGCGCGGCGACGTCGGTGCCGTCGAACAGCACCCGGCCGGAGGTCGGCTCCTCCAGCCGCAGGATGGCGCGGCCCAGCGTCGACTTGCCGCAGCCGGACTCCCCCACCAGCCCGTAGGTGGCGCCGCGCTGCACGGTGAGCGAGACGCCGTCCACGGCCTGGACGTGGCCGACCGTGCGGTCGAAGAAGAGCCCCTTCCGGATCGGGAAGTGGACCTTGAGGTCCTCCACCCGGAGGAGGTCCTCCTGGCCGGTGGCCGGGGTGCCGGCGGTCGGGGCGGCGGTCATCGGGCGGCTCCGGAGGCGGTGGCGCCCGACGACGCGGACGGGTGCTCGATCGGGTGGCGGCAGCGCAGCTCCCGGCCAGGGCCGTCCGGCACCAGCGGCACCGTGCTGCCCGACACCTCGGTGAGGCAGTCGTCCTGGGCGTTGTCACAGCGCGGCGCGAAGGCGCACCCCTCCGACCACGGGATGGCGTCGCGGGCCGAGCCGCGGATGGGCGTGAGCGGCGCGCCGCGGGCGGAGTCCAGCCGGGGAACCGACGCCAGCAGCCCGCCGGTGTAGGGCTGGCGGGGGCGGGCGAACAGGTCCCGCCGGTCCGCGGTCTCGATGATCTTCCCGGCGTACATGACGTGCACCCGGTCGCAGAGCCCGGCGACGACGCCGAGGTCGTGCGTGATCATCACCAGCGCCGTCCCCGAGTCGACGACGAGCTCGCGCAGCAGTTCGAGGATCTGCGCCTGGATGGTGACGTCGAGCGCCGTCGTCGGCTCGTCGGCGATGAGCAGCCGCGGCGCGCAGGCCAACGCCATCGCGATCAGCGCCCGCTGCCGCATCCCGCCGGAGAGCTGGTGGGGGTACTCCTTGAGCCGGCGTCCGGGGTCGGGGATGCCGACCCGGTCGAGCAGCCGGACCGCCTCGTCCCTGGCCTCGGCCTTGCTCATGTCGCGGTGCTCCAGCAGCACCTCGGTGACCTGCGTGCCGATCGGCACGGTCGGGTTCAGCGAGGAGAGCGGGTCCTGGAAGACCATGCCCATGTCGGCGCCGCGCAGCCCGCGCAGCACGTGGTCGGGGGCGTCGACGAGGTCGTTCCCGTCGAAGCGGACCGAGCCGGTCACCTCGACCCCGCGCCGGGGCAGCAGTCCCATGATCGCCAGGGAGGTGACCGACTTGCCGCAGCCGGACTCCCCCACCAGGCCGATCGTCTCCCCGGGCGCCACCGAGAAGCTGACGCCGTCGACGGCGAGGGTCGGCTGCTCGCCGCGGCGGGTGAACCGGACGGCGAGGTCCTCCACCTCGAGCACCGGTGCCTGCAGGGGGCTCACCTCCGGAACTTCGGGTCGAGGGCCTCGCGCAGCCGCTCCCCGAGCAGCGTGAAGCCGAGCGCGACGACGATGATGCACAGCGCCGGCCAGACCGCGAGCGCCGGGCGGATGGACAGGAAGTCCTGGGCGTTGGCCAGCATGGCGCCCCACTCGGGGCGGGCGATGTCGGGATCACCCAGGCCGAGGTAGGACAGCGCCGCCGCCTCGATGATCGCCGTCGCCAGGGACAGGGTCGCCTGGACGATGACGGGCGAGAGGGAGTTGGGCAGCACGTGCCCGAACACGATCCGGCTCTTCTTCACACCCAGCGCCCGCGCCGCGAGGGCGTAGTCGCTGCCGCGCTGGGCGAGCATCGAGCCGCGCAGCAGCCGGGCGAAGATCGGCACCTGGACGACCGCGATCGCGATCATCAGCGCGTACTGGTTCTGCCCCAGCAGCACCGAGATGGTGATCGCCATGAGCAGGCCCGGGATGGACAGGAGGATGTCGACGAAGCGCATGACCGCGGTGTCGACCCAGCCACCGAAGGCGCCGGCCAGCACGCCCAGGGCCATCCCGGCCACCAGGCCGAGCACGGTGGACACCACACCGATCATCAGCGACTGCCGCGAGCCGTAGATCAGGCGGGAGAGCAGGTCGCGGCCGAGGTTGTCCACGCCGAGGGGGAAGCCCTCCTGCGACCCGGGGATGGTGCCGGGTCGGATCTCCGACAGCAGGTACTGGGTGACCGGGTCCTTCGGCGCCAGCAGCGGCGCGAACGCCGCCACGACCAGGAAGACCAGCACGATGACCGCGCCGGTGATCGCCACCGGGTCCCGGCGCAGCCGGCGGAAGGCGCTGCGGGTCAGCGACAGCCCGGCATCGCCCTCGGGCAGCTGGCCGGCCCGGGCCGCGAGGGCGTCGATGCGCTGGCGCTTGTAGTCCCCGAGCGCCGTCACCGCTCCGCCCCCCGGTCCGGATCCGCGAGCGTCATCGGACCCTCACCCTCGGGTCGAGCAGGCCGTAGGAGATGTCGACCAGCAGGTTCACCAGCACGTACACGATCGCCAGCATGAGGATGAAGCCCTGCAGCACGGCGAAGTCCCGGAGCCTGATCGCGTCGTACAGCGTCGAGCCGACCCCGCCGAACGCGAAGACCGTCTCGGTGAGCACGGCCCCGGACAGCAGCAGGCCCGTCTGCAGGCCGATGGTCGTCGAGACGGGCAGCAGCGCGTTGCGGACGATGTGCCGGCGGCGCACCGTCGCCATCGCCAGCCCCTTGGCGTTCGCCGTCCGCACGTAGTCCTCGTTGACCACGTCGAGCACCGAGGCCCGGGTGATCCGGACGATGATCGCCAGCGGGATCGTGCCCAGGGCGATGGCCGGCAGCACCAGGTGCATCAGGGCGTCCCAGGCGGCGTCCCACTCGCGGGTGAGCAGGCCGTCCAGGACGTAGAAGTTGGTGATCCGCGTGGCGTCGATGCGCACGTCCTGGCGCCCTGACCCGGGCAGCCAGCCCAGCTCGACGGCGAACAGCAGCCGGAGCAGGTAGGCGAGGAAGAAGACCGGGATCGCGACGCCGATGAGCGACCCCACCACGGAGGCGGAGTCGAGGAACGTGCCGTGCCGGCGCGCGGCCAGGTAGCCCAGCGGGATGCCGACGCCGATGGCGAAGACCATCGCCAGGAGGGTCAGCTCGATGGTGCCGGGGAAGCGCTCGAGGAAGACGTCGGTGACCGGCCGCCCGTACTGGGTGGAGTTGCCGAAGTCGAGCTGGACGGCGCGGCCCAGGAAGCGGAAGTACTGGACGTAGAGCGGCTCGTCCAGGCCGAACAGCTCGTTGTACTGGGCGATGGCCTCGGGCGTGGCGCGTTCACCGAGGGCCGCCTGGGCGGGCCCTCCCGGCAGTGCGCGCAGCCAGGCGAAGAGCAGGACGGAGAGCCCCAGCAGGATCGGGATCAGCTGGAGGAGCCGCCGGACGATGAAGCGGAGCACGTGCTCGGACCAGCCTTTCCGGAGAGCGCTGTCCTGTACCGGACCGTCGACCGCGCCGGCGGTGGCGTCGCTGCCACCGCCGGCGCGGTCGAGGTGGGACGGGCTACTCCTCCAGGGAGACCGTCGAGAAGTCCTCGGCGGTCAGCGGGCTCGGCTCCAGCCCCTGGACGTTGTCGGCCACGACGAGCGCCGGCGGGGAGTGCGAGATCGGGACCGCCGGGAGGTACTCCTTGATCAGGCGGTTGGCCTCCTGGTACAGCTCGGTCCGGTTCGCCGGGTCGGGCTCGGCGTCGGCCTCGGCCAGCGCCTGGAAGATCTCCGGGGCGCTGAACGCGCCGAACTCCGCGGACGCCTGGTTGTTCTGGTCCTCGGCGAAGAAGGTGCCGATGAAGTTGTAGGCGTCGTTGTAGTCACCGGTCCAGCCGAGCAGGTGGATGTCGGCCTGCCCCGCCTGCACCGCCTGCAGGTAGTCCGGGTTCCACTGCAGCGCGACCGGCTCGATGTTCAGGCCGACCTCGCGCAGGTCCTCGGCGATCACCTGGAACATCGCGGCCGGGTCCGGCAGGTACGGCCGGCTGACGTCGGTCGGGTAGTAGAACCGCAGGGTGGTGCCGGTGGCGCCGGCCTCCTCCAGCAGCTGGCGGGCCCGCTCCGGGTCGTACTCGTAGGTCGGCACGTCCTCGGCCCAGCCGTCGACCGTCGGCGGCATGAAGTTCGTCGCCACCTCGGCGCCCTCGGGGAGCAGCGAGTTCACGATGGTCTCGCGGTCGATCGCGTGCGCGATGGCCTGCCGGACGCGCGGGTCCTGCAGCGCGGGGTTGGCCTGCGTGCCCTCGACGTTCCCGCCGTTGAAGCCCAGGTACAGGATGTTGAACGGGTCGCGGACGAGGACCTGGAAGCCCTCGCTCTCGAGGGTGTCGTAGTCGGCGGGCGAGACGAAGTCGTAGCCGTCGATCGTGCCGGCCTGCAGCTCCTGCCGGCGGGTGTTCCCCTCGGGGATGGTGCGGAAGATGATCTCGTCGAGCAGGGCCGGCTCGCCCCAGTAGTCCTCGTTGCGGACGATGGTGACCTCACCGTTGCCGCGGTCCCAGCTGTCGAACTTGAAGGGGCCCGTGCCGGTCGGGTGCTCGAGGGCGTACTCGGTGTAGGTGATCGCGTCCTCGGAGCCCGACAGGTTGTCGGCGTCGTACTCCTGCAGGGCCGTCGGGCTCTGGATGGAGAACGCCGGCAGCGACAGCGCGGCGGGGATCTTGCTGGTCACCTGGTTGAACGTGATGACCGCGGTGTTCTCGTCGACGGCCTCGCAGCCCTCGTAGATCCCGGGGTTGTCGCTGTTGGCGAAGCCGCCGAACACGGCCTGGTAGTAGTACGAGGCGCTCGGGCTCTGGGCCAGGCCCTCGAAGTTGTGCCAGCGGTCGAAGTTGAAGCACACCGCCTCGGCGTTGAAGTCCGTGCCGTCGTGGAACTGCACGCCCTCACGCAGGTTGAAGGTGTACTCCAGGCCGTCCTCGCTGACCTCCCAGTCCTCGGCCAGGGCCGGGACCAGCTCGGTCGTGCCCGGCTCGTTGGTGAGCAGCCCCTCGTGGATCTGGCGGGCGATCCGGAACGTCTCGCCGTCGCTGGCGAACGCCGGGTCGAACATGGCGGGGTCGCCGGCGGCGCCGAAGACCAGCGTGCCGCCGGACTGCGCTTCGCCCCCCTCGCCGCCGCCCTCGCCGGAGTCCCGGTCGCTGGAGGCGCAGGCCGAGAGTGTGACTGCGGTGAGCGCCGCCGCGGATGCGGCGAGCGCTCGGCTGGTACGACGACGTGTCATCGCGGAAGACCTGCCTCCTCGGCCACGGCGGGCCGGACGAGTTCCGGACGTGGAGCCTGCGGACGCGAAGGCGTCCACGGGCGCCTGTGGACCCTAGGCGGCGCCCGTCGCTCCACGGCAGGCCCGATCGTCCATCGAAACCAAGCCGTGACCTCAGCCACCGGCGGGGAGGCCGGCGCGGTCACGCCGTGACGCCGCGGGACTCCGGCCCGTCGTCAGGCGGGCATCGAACACCTTGGTGAGGTGCTGGAACGGCCCCGCTGCAGGGGCCCGCCGCAAGCTTGCGAGCGGTGGGGGCAGCGGGGTCCTTTGTCAGGCGTCGATGCGGCGGCGGCCCTCGAAGGCCCTGCCGAGGGTGACCTCGTCGGCGTACTCGAGGTCGCCACCCACCGGCAGACCGCTGGCCAGCCGGGACACGGCCAGCCCCATGGGCCCGACCAGGCGCGCGAGGTAGGCAGCCGTCGCCTCCCCCTCGAGGTTGGGGTCGGTGGCGATGATCAGCTCCTTGACCGCGCCGTCCATCAGCCGGGTCATGAGCTCCTTGACCCGCAGGTCGTCCGGGCCCACCCCGTCGATCGGGCTGATCGCGCCGCCGAGCACGTGGTAGCGGCCGCGGAACTCCCGGGTGCGCTCGATGGCGACGACGTCCTTGGGCTCCTCGACGACGCAGAGCACGTCCTCGGCCCGGCGCGGGTCGCGGCAGATGCGGCACTGCTCGGCCTCGGCGACGTTGTAGCAGGTCACGCAGAAGCGGACCGACTCCTGGACGCGCGTCAGCGCCGCCACCAGGCGGCTGACGTCGGCGGACTCGGACGACAGCAGGTGGAACGCGATGCGCTGGGCGCTCTTGGGCCCCACGCCGGGCAGGCGACCGAGCTCGTCGATCAGGTCCTGGACGGCACCCTCGTACACGGTGCTCCTCGGGTGTGCGAAGTGGATCGGGCGGGTGCGCCCGATCAGAGGCCGGGCAGCCCCAGGCCGCCGCCCAGGCCACCGGCGAGCGGCCCCATCCGGCTGGCGGTCAGCTCGTCCGCCGCGCGCTTGGCGTCCCGGACGGCGGCGACGACGAGGTCCTGCAGGGTCTCCAGGTCGTCGGGGTCGACGGCGTCCGGCGCGATGGTGAGCGCGGTGAGGTCGCCGTCGCCGGTCATCGTCGCCGAGACCAGCCCGCCACCGGCGGTGCCCGTGACCTCGGTGGCCGCCAGCTCCTGCTGGGCGGCGGCGAGCTGCTGCTGCATCTGCTGCGCCTGCTTCATGAGCTGCGACAGGTCGGGCTGCTGGCCTCCGGGGAACATGCCACGAGAGTAGGCCGCGGGTGCGACAGGTGAGGGCGCGCCGCCCCGGGTGCTGCCTGCGTCGAGTTGCCGGCCCCGCCCCCTGCAGGGATCCGACGCGGGCCTGCGAGCGGCGGGGAGCAGGGGGGCCTTCGTCAGCTGTCGACCGGGCGGGCGCCCAGCTGCGCCCGCAGCAGCTGCAGCGCCGCCTGCTCCTGGTCGACGGCGGGTGCGGCCTCCCGGCCGTCCCCGTCCGCCCCCTCCGCGGCGCGCTCGGCCATGAGCTCGCGCGCCTCGGCCGCCTCCGCCGCCCGGGCCGCCTCGCGGGCGGCCTCCGGTGCGGCGTTCCGGGCGCCGGGGGTGGCGGGCCCGGCACCGTCGACGACGGCGTCGATGCGCCAGCGGACCCCGAGCAGCTCGTTGAGCGCCTCGCGGAGGACGTCCTTGTTCAGGTCGTCCCCCAGCCGGCGGGCGAGCGCCGGGGACGAGGTCGACAGCGTGAGCACGCCCGCCGAGAGCTGGTGGACCTGGGCGTTCTTCAGCAGGGCCTCGGTGGTGCGCTTGTGCTTCTTGACGATCGCGAGCAGTTCGGGCCACACCCGGCGGACGTCGGTCGTGGTCAGCTCGCCGTCACCGGCCGGCTCCGGGTTGGCCGACACCACGGGCGTCGGCTCGCCGCCGCGCGGGGCGGGCGAGGACTCGGCGGCGGCGCGGGGCGGGGACGCCGGAGGCCGTGGCTGCTCCACCCGTGCGGCGGCGGCCCGGGCGGCGGCCGGCTGCGCGGGGTGCGGCCAGTCCTCGTCGTCGGTGGGCTCGGGCGGCAGCGGGATGTCCGGCTCCTCCGCCGTCACCCGGGGACGAGGGGTGGGCGGGTCGGCGGCGGGCGGTGCTGCCGGCGCGGGCGGTGCTGCCGGCCGGGGGCGGCTGCCCGGCTCGGCGGTCTCGGGCCAGTCGGCGGTCGCCGCGGGACGCGGTGCCCCGCCGCCTGGGCGCGCGGTCTCGGGCCAGCCGTCGGCCGCCGGCGCCGGGGTCGACGGCGCGGGGGTCGCCGGCGCGGGGGCCGACGGCGCCGGGGTCGAGGACGCGGCGCCGGCCGGCAGCGGTGCCGGAGCCGATCGCGCGGGGGCTGCCGGTGCCGGCGCGGCGGCTGCGGGGGACGCGGGCGCGGACGTGGGGGGCGCGGCGGCGGCCGGCGGTCGGGTGTCCGGGCGCGCGACCGCCTGCTCCGCCTGCGACCGGCGGACGAACTCCCGCTTGGGACCCGACGGCGTGGGCTGGCCCGCGTCGGGGCCCGCGGCCGGGGCGGCGTCGGCCGGGGCGGCGTCGGCCGGGGCGGCGTCGACCCGGACGGTCTCGCGGTGGCCGATCTCCTCCCGCGGCCGGCCGGCGTGCTCGCCGGCGATCGACATCCGGCGCTCGAGCCGCTCCAGGCGTTGCAGGGTCGCGGCCGCCGACCCGTCGGTGGCCGGCAGCAGCATCCGGGCGCAGACGAGCTCGAGCAGCAGCCGGGGCGCCGTCGTCCCCCGCATCTCGGTGAGCCCCTCGTGCACGGTGTCGGCCATCCGCGAGAGCGTCGCCGAGCCCAGCGCCTGCGCCTGCTGGTTCATCAGGTCCAGCCGGTCGGGCGGGCAGTCGAGCAGGCCGTTGCCCCCCGCGTCGGGGACGGCGTCGAGCACGATCAGGTCGCGCAGCCGGTCGAGCAGGTCGGTGGCGAAGCGGCGGGGGTCGTGCCCGGCCTCCACCACGCGGTCGACGGCGCGGAAGACGCCCGGCGCGTCGTGCGCGGCCAGCGCGTCGATGGTCTCGTCGAGCAGGGCGTCGTCGGTGACGCCGAGCAGCCCGACGGCGGTCCTGTAGGTGACGCCCTCCGGCCCGGCGCCGGCCAGCAGCTGGTCCAGGATCGACAGCGAGTCGCGGACGGAGCCACCGCCGGCCCGCACGACCAGGGGGAAGACCGTCGGCTCGACCTGCACGCCCTCGGCGGCGCAGGTCTTCTCCAGCAGGGTGCGCAGCGTCGTGGGCGGCACCAGCCGGAACGGGTAGTGGTGGGTGCGCGACCGGATGGTGGGCAGCACCTTCTCCGGCTCCGTCGTCGCGAAGACGAAGACCAGGAACTCCGGCGGCTCCTCGACCACCTTGAGCAGGGCGTTGAAGCCCTGCGTCGTCACCATGTGCGCCTCGTCGACGATGTAGACCTTGTAGCGACTGCTCACCGGCGCGAAGAACGCCCGCTCGCGCAGGTCGCGCGCGTCGTCGACGCCACCGTGGCTGGCCGCGTCGATCTCGATGACGTCGAGCGAGCCCGGCCCGTCGGGGGCGAGCGCCACGCAGGAGCCGCAGACGCCGCACGGCGTGGACGTCGGCCCCTGCTCGCAGTTCAGCGAGCGGGCCAGGATCCGCGCCGAGGACGTCTTGCCGCAGCCGCGCGGACCGCTGAAGAGGTAGGCGTGGTTGATCCGGCCGCCGTCGACCGCGTTCACCAGCGGCGCGGTGACGTGCTCCTGCCCGACCACCTCGGCGAAGGTCGCCGGGCGGTACTTCCGGTAGAGCGCCAGTGCCACGGACGCAGGTTACGCGGCGGGACCGACACCACCGACGAAGCGCCGGGCGGGCCCCCGCGCGGCCGGGCGGACGTCCCCGGCCCGCTGCGGTCGGCGGTGCCGACCGGCTGTTATGAGACCGATACATACCGGTATGGGGCGGGACCGGTTCCTCGGGGCGTCCTCCTGACGAGACCTACCTCCGGAGGAGCGAGTGACCGAACACAGGGACGCGGAGTTCACCGACTTCGTGGCCGACCACGGCGGGCCGCTGCTGCGCACGGCCTGCCTCGTCACCGGGGACGCCCACCTCGGTGAGGACCTGCTCCAGACCGCTCTGGCCAAGGCCTACGGGTCCTGGGACAAGGTCCGCCAGGCCGACCACCGGGTCGCCTACGTGCGCCGGCTGATGATCAACGCGCATCTGAGCTGGCTGCGCCGCCTGACCAACACCGAGCGGGTCCTCGAGACCTTCCCCGACGTCGGCGGCGGCGACCCGCAGAGCGCGCACGCCGAGACCGACGAGATGCGCCAGGCGCTCCTCCGCCTGTCGCCACGGGTCCGCACCGCCGTCGTCCTCCGGTACTTCGAGGACCTCACGGAGGCGGAGACCGCACAGCTCATGGGCTGCTCGCGCAGCACCGTCAACAACCACGTCGCCAAGGGACTGAGCACGCTGCGCGGTCTGCTCGATCCCCGCACGGACGACGACCTCACGCCCGCGTCGGGGAGGCACCAGTGAACGACCACGAGACCACCGTCCTCCGTTCCCGCTTGACCGCGCTGGCCGACGACATGACGCCACCGCTCGACGTCGTGGGTCTCGTGCGGGACGCGAGCCTCCGGCACCGGCGGAAGCGCCGCGGCCGCCTGGCCCTCCTCGCCGTCACCACCGCGACCGCCGCGGTGGCGGCCGGAACCGTGGTCGCGGTCGACGCGCTGACCGCGGACCGCGGGCAGGAGGTGGCGCGACCGACGCCGGTCCGGACGTCCACCCCGCCCCCGCCGGTCTCCGCCACTCCCGCGGCGGAGCCGACCGCGCCGGTCACGGGCTGGGAGATCCGCACGTTCGAGGGCGTGACCTTCGAGGTCCCGCCCGGCGCGCGTGCGGCCGACACCATCGACCCGGGACCCGCCCCCTCCTTGTTCGACGGCCCGTCCCTGACCTGGAACGGCCCACGCCTGGGCGGTGACGTGTACGCCGAGGTGCAGATCACGCAGATCGTGACCTACGAGGGTGGCCTGTACCCCGCCGATGGTGGCGACTGGTTCACCGTCGCGGGCGCCGACGCCGCCTACGGCGGTGTCGACGCAGCCAGCCGGAGCGACGGCGCCGGCGCCGAGGTCGCGACGACGTCGGTCTGGCTGTACCTCCTGGACGGGGACCGGCAGTTCCGGGTCTCCGCCCTCCTCCCCGGCGGGGACACCGGTGTGCAGATGGCCGAGCGCGTCGTCGCCTCGCTCGCCGTCACCCCGGCCGCCGTGGAGGAGGACCCGGGCGGCGCCCACCAGCCCTCGACGGCGTGGGAGAGCCGCACCGTCCAGGACATCACCTTCTCGGTCCCGCCGGGGTCCAGTGCCCCCGAACACCGGACCGACTCGACGCTCATCTGGTACGGCCCGCAGGTGGACGGCCAGGCGACGTTCCTCACGCTGGACGTGACCCCTCTGCTCCCGGGCCAGTCGGTGGGCGACGGGTACGCCCGGACGACGGTCCCCGGCACGCAGGAGGCCTGGGTGATGACCGACCTCGGCACCATGAACCCCGGCATCGCGACGTTCACGGTCTGGATGCACGACGGCCTTCGGAGCATCAGTCTCGGGGGGACCCTCCCCCTCGGTCCCGGCAGCGAGGAGACGATGCGACGGGTCGTGGAGTCGGTCGTCGTGGGCTGATCGCCGAGGCTCCCGGTCGTGAGCCCGGTGCCGGCACCTCGTGGACCGGCACCGGGCTCACACCCCGGGTGCAGCAGGAACCCGATCGAGCCCTGGCCGCCGATGCGGAGGTCCGGCGAGGCCGTATCCGGCGGTGGCGACCGGCCCCCGGGAAAGCGAGGACCCCCCGCGCACCCGCCAGAGCCCGCTTATCCTTGCTGCCTTCCGGCCCTGGGGAGGTTCACAGGATGACGCCACACGAGGGGTCGCGCTCCACTGTAGAGGAAACCCCTCGGGCCGCGGACGCACGCCCCGCTACGCTGCCGCCCATGACGCTGTGGCCCCGTCCGGAGGCTCGCCCCGGGCGTGCGAGGGGCGGGGGGGACGGGGTCCTGTCACTTCCCCCGCCGCGCTCCTGACCCGGAGCCCGGCGGGCTGATCCGTCCCGCGCTCCGGGCAACGAGCCCCGTCCCGGCAGCCGCACCTGGAGCGTCATGTCCTCCCCGAGCACCACCGCGTCCCGTCGCGGCTTCTCCCTCGTCGTCCTGGCCGCGCTCTGCTGGGGCACCTCCGGCTTCAGCGGCTCGATCGTCGCCCGGCACAGCGACCTCGGCCCCCTCGACATCGCCTGGCACCGCATGGCGATCGGCGCGGTCGCACTGCTCCTCCCCTGGGCGCTCACCCGGCGCGGGGCCGCCCCGGCGCCGGCGGTCGGGCGTGGCACCACCGTCCGTCCGCCTGGCGCTGATCGGCGCCGGCCTGGCCTGCTACCAGCTGGCCTACTTCGCGGCGGTCGCGACGGCGGGGGTCAGCATCGCCACCCTGGTCGCGCTGGGGCTGGCCCCGCTGCTCATCGCCGTCGGCGCGACGGTGCTCGGCCACGGCCGCCCGGACGCGGCCACGGTCACCGCCCTCGTCGTCGCCCTCGTCGGGCTGGTCCTGCTCGTCGGCATCTCGGCCGGGGCGGACACCGGGACGGCGGTGCTGCTCGGCGCCCTGCTCGCCGTCGGCTCCGCCCTGGGGTACGCCGTCGTCACGCTGGCGGGGGCGGGGGTGCCGGCCGGGGTGCCGGTGACCCTCGTCGGCTTCGCCGGGGGTGCGCTGCTGCTCACCCCGGTCGCGCTCGCCACCGGCCTGCGGTTCACCGCCGACCCCGTGGCGCTGGGTGTGCTCCTCTACCTGGGCATCGTGCCCAGCGCGGTGGCGTACGCGATGTTCTTCACCGGGCTGCGCACCGTGCCGGGCGCGGTCGCCTCGATCGTCACGCTGCTGGAGCCGCTGACCGCGACCGCGCTGGCCACGCTGCTGCTGGGCGAGCGCCTGGCGCCGCTGGCGCTGGTCGGCGGGCTGCTCGTGCTCGGCGCGGTCGCGGGGCTCTACCTGCGCCGGCTGCGGCAGCCCGTGCCGACGGCGGGCGCCTGACCGCGGAGATGCGACGGGCCCCCGGCGTGTGCCGGGGACCCGTCGGTGCTGCGGAGGATGGGAGATTCGAACTCCCGAGGGGTTGCCCCCAACCCGCTTTCCAAGCGAGCGCCATAGGCCACTAGGCGAATCCTCCAGGTACGGCGTCGATGGTACCGGGCGCCCTCGCGCGGCTCGCCGGGACACCGCCGGGGAGGCCGGCCGCGGTGGCGTGCGGCATCCTCACCGCAGAGCGGTTGACCGGATGGCCGGCGGGGAAGGGCCTGCACCTGCGGGCCGCACAGGAGGAGGCGCAGGACATGGACGAGCACAGCGAGGTCCGGCCGGACGTCGTCGAGGCGATCGTCGGTGTGCTCAAGGGGGGCGACGCCGCGGCGCTGCCGGCCGGCGCCACCGCCGCGGAGAAGACCGCCGCGAAGGACCGCTACCTGTCCGAGTTCGCCGCCGAGCGCAGCAAGCGCGATCGCCAGGCGCAGGCCTGGGAGCTGCTGCTGACCCGCAGCTACGACGAGCCGCCCACCTGGCAGCGGATCTTCGACGACCTCGACGGCGACGTGCACACCGAGCTCGGCGGGCTGTACGACGTCCTGCCGGTCGGTGCGCAGGAGGAGTACGCACGTCGGTACGGCGTGCCCTCCACCGTCTGACCCGGCTGCCGCCCGTCGATGACCCGTCCCGCCACCGGGCCCGGCCGTCTCATCGCCGGCCGCTACCGGCTGGAGTCCCAGATCGGCGGCGGCGGGATGGGCACCGTCTGGCTGGCGCGCGACGAGCGGCTGGGCCGGCAGGTCGCGGTGAAGCAGGTGCTCTCGCCGCTGGGCGCCGACGAGCAGCTGATCGACGAGCAGCGGCAGCGGGCGCTGCGCGAGGGCCGGATCGCCGCCCGGCTCAGCCACCCGCACGCGATCTCGGTCTACGACGTGGCCCTCGAGGGCGGGGCGCCCTGGCTGGTCATGGAGTACCTGCCCTCCCGCAGCCTCGCGGAGGTCCTCGGCGCCGAGGGCGTGCTGCCCGCCGGCCTGGTGGCGCAGATCGGTGCGCAGGTGGCCGACGCGCTGGCGGCCACCCACGCGGCCGGGATCGTGCACCGCGACGTCAAGCCGGCCAACGTCCTGATCGGGGAGGGCGGTCGCGTCGCCGGCCTGGTCAAGATCACCGACTTCGGCATCTCGCACGCCAGCGGCGACGTCACCCTCACCCAGACCGGTCAGATTACCGGCACCCCGGCGTTCCTCGCGCCGGAGGTCGCCCAGGGGCACGAGATGACCGAGGCCAGCGACGTCTTCTCCCTCGGCGCGACGCTCTACACCTGCCTGGAGGGCCAGCCACCGTTCGGCATGCAGGACAACCCGCTGAGCATGCTCCACCGGGTGGCGGCGGGACGGATCACTCCCCCGCAGCGGGCCGGGGCACTCACCGACCCCCTGCTGCGGATGCTCGCCGACGACCCCGGCGTCCGCCCGCCGATGACCGAGGTGCGCGACGAGCTGGCCCGGCTCGCCGCGGGACGGGACGGCGACCCGACGACGGTGCTCGTGGCCCGCACCGACCTGCGCCCGGCGGGCCCCTCCGGGACGGCGGTGCTCGCCGCGGGCGCCGCCTCCACCGCGCCACCGGCCTCCGCCGAGACGCCGGTGCCGATCCCGCCGGCCGCCCGCACACCCGTCCCGCCCGCCGCCCGGACCCCGCTGCCGCAGCCACCTCCCGTCGGGTCCGCCGCCGCGGCGCCCGCTGCGCCGGCAGCGGCCGTGGCGCCCGCCGACCGCCGCGGACGCCGCCGGGGACCGTGGGTGGCGGCCGGCGTCGGCGTCCTCGCGCTGCTGGCCGCGCTCGGGGTCTGGCTGGGCACCTCCGGCGGCGACCCCGACGCCACGGCCGCCTCGCCCACGTCGACGACGTCCGAGGCCCCCACCTCCAGCCAGGAGCCGGTGCCCACGGAGACCCAGCCGGAGGAGCCGGCTGCACCGGTCGTGCCGCCGCCGGCGGAGGAGGAGGTGGTGGTGGAAGGCGATGACGGCGAGGACGAGGGGAACGGCAACCGCGGGAACGGCAACCGCGGGAACGGCAACGGCGGGAACGGGGACGACGGGGACCCGCTCACGGCGGACAACATCCGCGACTTCGTCGAGGACTACCACGAGCAGGTGATCGAGGACCCCGCTCAGGCGTGGGAGCGCACCGGCCCGACGCTGCGCGCGAACATCAGCCGCGCGAACTACATCAGGTACTGGGAGCAGTTCGAGGACGTGCGTCTCAGCGACATCCAGGCCGCGGACGGCGACAACACCGCGACGGCCACGATGGAACTGCGCTACGCCGACGGCCGCCGCGAGACCGGGCCGCACGTCTTCACGTTCCTGGTCCGGGACGGGCAGCTGATCCTGGACAGCGACTTCCCCGCCTGAGGGGCTCCCGGACGACGCAGCCCCCGCCCTCCCGGAACGGGAGGGCGGGGGCTGTTCCTGCTGGCGGTGGCGGTGGGATTTGAACCCACGGAGGCTTGCACCTCACACGCTTTCGAGGCGTGCTCCTTCGGCCGCTCGGACACGCCACCGCCGAAGAGACTACAGGCCCCGCTGACGGCGGAAGAAGGCACGTAGCAGCGCGCCGCACTCCTCGGCCCGCACCCCGCCGGTGACCTCGGGCCGGTGGTTGAGCCTGCGGTCGCGGACCACGTCCCACAGGGATCCGGCCGCCCCCGCCTTCGGGTCGTCGGCCCCGTAGACCACCCGCGCGACCCGCGACAGCACGCTGGCGCCGGCGCACATCGTGCACGGCTCCAGTGTGACCACCAGCGTGCAGCCCGCCAGCCGCCAGCCGTCGCCGTGCGCCCGCGCCGCCGCGCGCAGGGCGAGCACCTCCGCGTGGGCGGTCGGGTCGCCGAGCTTCTCCCGCTCGTTCGCCGCCTCGGCGAGGACCGCCCCGTCCGGCCCGAGAACGACGGCGCCGATCGGGGTGTCCCCCCACTCCTCCGCGGCGGCCGCGAGCTCCAGCGCCCGCCCCATCGCCGCGTCGAGCTCCTCCCCCGCGATCATGGCGCGGGAACCACTCGAACGGCCCCGTACGTGGTCACGGCGCCATGGTCGCGGGGCCGTCCAGCGGGAAGCCGACGAGCTCGGAGAGCTCGGCCAGCGCGACGGCGGGGTCGACCACCTTGATCGTCGAGAAGCCGAGCGCGCGGGCGGGCTTGAGGTTGATGCCCAGGTCGTCGAGGTAGGCGCAGTCGGCCGCCTCCACGCGGCGCCCGACCGCCTCGGAGAGCCGGTCCAGCGCCCTCCGGTAGATCTCCGGCTCGGGCTTGCGGACACCCTCGACCGACGACTCGACGATCGCGTCGAACAGGCCGAGCAGGTCGCCCAGCCGGCCGGTGCGCTCCATCGGCGCGACGTTGTTCGACAGCAGTGCCAGGGGCAGCCCGGCCTCGCGCAGCCGGCGCACCGCCGCGACCATCGCGGGACGCAGCTCCCCCTGCAGGGCGGCGAGCACCCGCGCGGCCTCGACCCGGTGCCCCAGCGCCGCGGCCTCGGCCTCGAAGGCGGCGGAGAACCCGGCGACGTCGAGCTCGTTGCGCTCGTACCGCGCCCACGCGTTGGTGTCGGGGTCGGTCGAGTTGAGCTGCCGGATCAGCCCCTCGGGCAGCCCCGCTTCCCGCTCGTACGCGGCGAAGGCGGTCATCGGGCTCTCGGTGAGCACGCCGCCGAGGTCGAAGACCACCGCGGTGACGGTCACGGGGTCACCGCCGCGGCCAGCTCGTCGGCGAACCCCAGGCGGGCGGCGATCCGGGCGACCATCTCGTCGGCCCACAGGTCGTCAGCGGTCACGATCGGTCGCAGCTCCTCGGCCGGAAGCCCGTCGTCGGCGAAGAGGTCCAGGTCGCCGCCGGGCCAGCCGGTCTCGTCGTCGTCGAAGGCGCCGTCGGTGTCGACGCCGATGCCGTACCGCTCGACCACCTCGGCGGCGAGCACCCACTCCAGCATCGTCGCGTCGGAGATCAGCGCCCGCACCATGCCGCCGGGGCCGTGCCGCAGCGCGACGAAGTACAGCCGCGAGTCGACGACGAGCACGAACGGCGGGGGCCAGCCCGCGGTGCCCGGATCCCCGAGCGCCCGCTCCAGCACCGGCAGCTCGTCGCCGGCGTCGGCGGCCAGCAGCTCCACCCGCCAGCGGGAATCGGCCCGGCTCACCCGGACCGCGTAGCTGGCCGACCCCTCCCCGGTGCCCGCGCTCATCGCTTGCGCAGCAGGGTCAGCCCGTCGGCGAGCGGCAGCAGGGCCGTCTCCCAGCGCGGGTCGGCGGCGAGCGCGGCGTTGAGCTCCGCCACCGCGCGGTCGGACTCGTCCGCGGGGTCGAGCACCCGACCCGACCGGAGCGTGTTGTCCAGCAGCACCACACCGTTGCCCCGCAGGCGTGGGTGCAGCTCCTCGACGTAGGCGGCGTAGCCGGTCTTGTCGGCGTCGACGAACGCCAGGTCGAAGGCCTCCTCGGCCGGCAGCGAGCGCAGCGTCGGCAGGGCGTCCCCCAGGCGCAGCTCGACCCGGTCGGCGACCCCGGCCCGCGCCCAGTACCGCCGCGCCACCGCCGTCCACTCCTCGTTGTTGTCCAGGCACAGCAGCGAGCCGTCCGCCGGCAACGCCCGGGCGATGCAGAGCGCGGAGAAGCCGGTGAACGTGCCGATCTCGATCGCCGTCCGGACGCCGAGGGCCGCGGTGAGCAGCCGCATCAGCACGCCCTGCTCCGGGGCGATCTGCAGGGTGGCCGGGGCCTCGCCCCGCGCGGCCATCTCCGCGGTCTCCCGGATCAGGTCGGCCATCACCTCGTCCACGGCGTCGGACGAGGCGCGGACGTAGTCGGCGAGCTCGGGGGTGAGCAGGAACGACCGGGGCGTCACGGCGCGTGGGGTGGCCGGAGCGGATGGATCGTCGTCATAGCCTCTGATCATGGCCGATACCGCCCGCCCCGGGGCCGTCCCCACCGGCGGGGCGCCGTCCTTCCCGGTCCCGACCATGCCCGCTCCCCCGGTCGGCGTGGTCGGGCTCGGCCAGCTGGGCGGGTCGCTGGCCGCCGCGCTGGCCGCCACCGGGCGCCCGGTCTCCGGCTGGGACGTCGACCCGGCGGCCCGGGACGCCGCGGCCGCGCGCGGGGTGCGGATCACCCGCGAGCTCTCCGGCGTCGTCGTCCTGGCCGTACCGCTGCCGGCGATGGCGACCGCGCTGGACGGGCTGGTGGTCGACCCCGACGCCACGGTGACCGACCTGGGCTCGGTGAAGGTGCCGGTGCTCGACGCGCTGGGCCCCGCACTCGGCCGGCGCTTCGTCGGCGGGCACCCCATGTGCGGCACGGAGCGGTCCGGCCACGGGGCGACGGACCCGGCGCTGTTCGCCGGGGCCCGCTGGGCCCTCTGCCTGGAGCCGGGCACCGAGCTGCCGCGGTGGCTGCGCGTCGCCGAGGTGGCGCTGGCCGTCGGCGCCGAGGTCGTACCGGTCACCGCCGCCGAGCACGACGACGCCGTGGCGGCGATCAGCCACGTTCCGCACCTGCTCGCCGCCGCCCTGGCCGCCGCGGCGGCCGAGGCCGGCCCCCTGGCGCTCGCGCTCGCCGCGGGGAGTTTCCGCGACGGCACGAGGGTCATCGGCAGCGACCCGGCTTTCGTGACCGCGATGGTGGAGGGCAACGCCGCCCCCACGTCCGCGGCGCTGGAGCGGGTCCGCGGGCAGCTGTCGCGCCCGTGGCCCGAACTGGTCGCCGCGGGTCACGCCGTCACCACCCGGGCGGCCGACCGGCGCACCGTCCGGGTTCCGCTGGACCGCGCCGCGCTGCTGGCCCTCGGCCGCGCCGGCGGCGCGGTGCACCGCCGGCTGGCCGCCTTCGTGGAGGGCTGGATCCCGGGGCAGGGCTGAGCGCCCCGGGGCACGCGGATCCCGTTTCGCGCCCGCCTCCCCGGGCACCGACCCGGTCATGGACGAGCAGGACATCTTGAAGCGCATCCACGCCCTCGTGGACGAGGAGCACTCGCTGCGCGAGAGCAGCGAGCACACCGACGAGACGCGGGCCCGCATGGGCAAGATCGAGGCCGACCTCGACCAGTGCTGGGACCTGCTGCGGCAGCGCCGCGCCAAGCGGCAGTACGACGAGGACCCCGACGAGGCACAGGTGCGCCCCGAGCAGCAGGTCGAGAGCTACCTCCAGTAGGGAGCCCCCTTCCCCCACCGCCGAGCCGCTCGCGCCGGGTGGGCGGCGAGCCGGGACCGGGCGCTGCCCGAGGTCGCGCTCTGCCCCGCCGGAGTGGGCAGAGGGCGACTGCCCGCAGGTGGTCCCCCGTCCCTTGCTCCCTCCACCGCGGGCGATCGAGGCGCCGCTCAGCACAGGCCGACCGCGCCGGTCCCCACGGGACCAGCTGCGGTCGGTCGTTCGGGTGGGGGTGCGCCGGGGCCGCGGTGTCCGCCGCCCACCTCCGGCGGCGGCTGCTACGCGGAGCGGAGTGCCGGCTCGCCGTGCTCGGTGCTCAGCAGCGCCAGCTGCCAGAGCAGCCGCGACCGCGGGTCGGTCACCTTCCGGCCCGTCACCGACTCGATCCGCCGCAGCCGGTGCATCACGGTGTTCCGGTGGCAGTACAGGGCGTCCGCGGCCCGCGTCGGCGAGCCGTCGCTGGCGAGGAACGCCGCGAGCGTGTCCAGCAGCACCGCGCGCTCGTCCCCGGGCAGCTCCAGCAACCCGCCGAGGGACTGGCCCACCAGGCGGGACCTGATCTCGGGCGAGTTGCTCAGCAACGCCTCGGGGAGCCGGTCGTCGATGCTCACCACGCGGCTCACCCCCGCCGGCAGCGTGCGGACCGCGGTCTCGGCCAGCCGGTACGCGGTGCCCACCGCGGGCGCACCCTCCACGACGTCGGACACCCCCACCGGGCCGTGCGCCGTCCCGCGCAGCAGCGCCAGCAGGTCGGCGGGGCGGGTGCCGCCGAGACCGACCAGCCCCACCTGCGCGTCACCGCGCACACCCCAGACCGAGCGCACGCCGCGCTTGAGCAGCGCCTCCCCCGGGGACCGCAGCGCCGGAACACCCTCGGGCCCCGGCAGCGCCACGACCGCCATGAGCCGGCCGTCCAGCGGTACGCCCAGGACCTCCGTGGCGGTGCGCACGAACGCCGGGTCGCTGCCCCGGCCGTCGAGCAGCCCGTCGATCGCCTGCTGGCGCGCCCGCTCGTCGACGCCCTCGAGGCGCCGCTGCTCTGTCCGGTAGCCCTCGGCCAGGGCGGCGCACTCGGCGTCGTTGGTCCGCCAGACCGACCCGGCGACCTCGAGCAGGAGGGTGTCGTGGTGCGCGGTGCCATCGCGGGAGACCGCCAGCAGCGTCTCCCAGGTGACCTGGCCGCCCAGCCGGTAGGCCCGGAGCACCGCCTCCAGCGGAAAGCCCTGGGCGGCCCGCCGCCGGCCCACTGCCCGGGCCGAGGCCAGGTGCGGGGTCCCGGTGCCCGACGCCGCAGCCATCAGGGAGTGCAGCCCGCCCTCCAGGTTCGACCGGGTGGAGTGCCGCAGGTCCTCCTCGGACTCCTCGACGAGCTGCCGGTAGGCGGGTTCGGTGCGGACGAGGACGTCGACCATGCGATCGGTCATCGCGTCGAGCTGCTCCAGCAGGCGGGGCGCCAGCTCCGCGAGCCTCGTCGCCACCTCCGGGCGGAACGGCTGCACGCGCTCACCCCCTCCTGACGCACCGCTGACAGCACAACCGGGCGCGCACGCGACTGTGCGCCGCGCCCATTGTGCGGGCGGGCGCAGGGCGACACGCGCCGCGGGGCCCAGTCGTGACCCAATCGAGGCCGGGATCGGCCGCCCTCGACGGGCTCGTCCAGGGGCTCCGATATCGACGTGGCAACGGGACGACTCACAGCACAACACGTTCTTGTGATCGCTGTGCGGTGCGCCCATTGTGACGGGTGACACGGCCGGGCAGGCTCAGCGGGACGTACTCGCGACCCGACCGTCACCACCCATGTCCGGGTGGTGCCGCACCGATGCAGAGGAGCAGTGGGCCCCTTGGCGCAGCCGACCGGCAGCCACCGAACACAGGAAATGACGCCCACCGCACGGCTCGAGATGACCGGGATCAACGTCGCCTTCGGCGGCGTGCTCGCCCTCACCGACGTCTCCGTGACCGTCGAGCCCGGGCAGGTGCACGGACTCATCGGCCCCAACGGCGCCGGCAAGACCACCCTGTTCAACGTCGCCTGCGGCCTCGTGCGCCCCACCTCGGGCCGCATCGTCTGGCGCGGCGAGGAGATGCGGCGGCTCAAGCCCAGCAAGCTCACCTCGCTCGGCATCGCCCGCACCCTGCAGGGCGTCGGCCTGTTCCCCGGCATGACGGTGCTGGAGAACGTCATGGTCGGGGCCCACCGCCACGCCCGGGCCGGTTTCGCCTCGGCACTCTTCGCCCTGCCGACGTCGGACAAGGACGAGCGGCTGCTGCGCGAGCGGGCCACCCGCGCGCTGGCCGAGCTCAACGCCGTCGAGTACGCCGGCCGCTACCCCGGCTCGCTGCCGTACCCGGTGCAGAAGCGGGTCGCGCTGGCGCGGGCCCTGGTCTCGGAGCCGGAGCTCCTGCTGCTCGACGAGCCCGCCAGCGGTCTGTCCGAGGACGAGATGAACGAGCTCGGCGAGCTGATCCGCTCCCTGGTCGGCCGGATGAGCGTGCTCCTGGTCGAGCACCACATGGACCTGGTCATGCGGGTCTGCGACCGGATCACCGTGCTCGACTCGGGCAAGCAGATCGCCGCCGGCACCCCGGCCGAGGTCCAGGCCGACCCCGCCGTCACCGAGGCCTACCTCGGTGACGCGGTCGACGCCGAGGCCGACGCCGCCGAGCTCACCCACGCCGAGGGAGGACGCCCCCATGCCTGAGACCCACGGCAGCACCGCCCTGTCGGCCACCGGCGGCACCGGCACCGCCACCCGCCTGCTCGAGGTCGAGGCCCTCACCTCCGCCTACGGCCCGGTCCGCGCCCTGGACGGCGTCAGCCTGGCCGCCGAGACCGGGCGGATCACCGCCGTCCTCGGTGCGAACGGCGCCGGCAAGACCACCCTGCTGCGCACCATCAGCGGCCTGGTCCGCCCCGTCTCCGGCCGGGTCGTCCTCGACGGCGAGGACATCACCAAGGCGCCGGTCGAGTCGATGGTCGCCAAGGGCATGGCGCACGTCCCCGAGGGCCGCGGCGTCATCGCCGAGCTGACCGTGGACGAGAACCTCCGCGTCGGCTCCCTGTTCCGCGGCAAGGTCGACAAGAGCGAGTTCGACCGCGTCTACGACCTCTTCCCGCGCATCGCCGAGCGCCGGAACAACGCCGCGCACACGCTCTCCGGCGGTGAGCGGCAGATGCTGGTCATCGGCCGCGCGCTGCTGGCCAAGCCCCGCATCCTCCTGCTCGACGAGCCCTCGCTGGGCCTGGCCCCGCGGATCGTCGCCCAGATCTTCGGGCTGCTCCGCCAGCTGGTCGACTCCGAAGGGCTCTCGGTGCTGCTCGTCGAGCAGAACGCCCGCAGCGCCCTGTCGGTGGCCGATGTCGGCGTCGTCCTCAACCTCGGCAAGGTGGTCGTCACCGACTCCGCCCGCACGCTGATGGCCGACGAGGACCTCCGGCACGCCTACCTCGGTTTCTGACCCTCCCCGCACAGCCAGGAAGGCTTCCTCCTCCGTGGACTACTTCGTCAACGTGACCCTGACCGGGTTGACCCAGGGCATGATCTACTCCGCCTTCGCCCTGGCCCTGGTCCTCATCTGGCGATCGACCCGCATCGTCAACTTCGCGCAGGGCTCGATGGCCGCGGCCACCACGTTCATCGCCCTCGCCCTGATCCAGGCCGGCCAGTCCTACTGGGTCGCCCTGATCGTCGCCCTCGCCTCCGGCTTCGTGCTCGGCGCGATCGTGGAGCGGGTCATCATCCGCCCGGTCGAGGGCGGCCCCGAGCTCAACGCCGTGATCGTGACCCTGGGTCTCTTCGTCGCCATCCAGGCCTCGATCGCGATCATCTTCGGCTCGTCGTTCCAGTCGTTCCCCACGCCGTTCGGCGTCCGGGGCCTGGAGATCGGCGACTCGACCATCCCGCTGACCCCCACGAGCCTCTACGTCATCGGCTCGGTGCTGGTGGTCATGGGCCTGCTGGTCGCGCTGTTCCGCTTCACCCGCATCGGCCTGGCCATGCGCGCCTCGGCGTTCAGCCAGGAGGTGGCCCGGCTCCTCGGCGTGAAGGTCGGCAGCATGCTCACCCTCGGCTGGGGTCTGGCCGCCGTCGTCGGCTCGCTGTCCGGGCTGCTCATCGCCGGTGGCACGTTCGTCTGGCCCGCCTACATGGACGCCCTGATCGTGTTCGGCTTCGTCGCCGCGATCATCGGCGGGCTCGACTCGCCGGTCGGCGCGATCGTCGGCGGGCTGATCCTCGGCCTGGCGCTGAGCTACGTGAGCGGCTACGCCCCGCGCGGCAGCGCCCTGGTCAACATCTCCGCACTGGTCATCCTCATCGTCGTCCTGCTCGTGCGACCCGGTGGCCTGTTCAGCAGCGCGACGGCTCGGAGGGCATGACGATGAGCGACCTGCAGAGCCCCGCTTCCACCGGCACCGCGGGCAAGGCGAGCAGCGACGCCCCGGTCAAGGCGACCGCCGGCGGGGACGCCCCCTCGGCGCCCGCGAAGGCCGGCCGTTCCTTCCTGCCGCAGTCCACGCTGCTGCGCCACCTGCTGGTGCTGGCGGGCTGCGCCGTGCTGGCGGTGGTGATCCTGGAGATCACCAGCCCGTTCCAGAACTCGCAGCTGGCGACGTTGACCTACTACGCCATCGCCGCCGGCGGCCTGACCGTGCTCACCGGCATGAACGGCCAGATCTCGCTCGGGCACGGTGCGCTCATGGCGGCCGGCGCCTACACGACGGCGTTGTTCCTCGACGCAGACGAGCCGCTGCCCCTGCCGGTGATCCTGCTGGCGTCCGTCGTCGTCGCCACGGCGATCGGCGCCCTCGTCGGGGTGGCCGCAGCCCGGCTGCACGGCCCGTACCTCGCCGGTGCGACGCTCGCCCTCGCGGTCGGGCTCCCCGGTCTGGCGATCTACTTCCACGACACCTTCGGCGGCGAGCAGGGCATGCGGGTGCGCGCCCCGCAGGCGCCGGAGTGGTTCGACGGCTTCATCGACGCCGTCTCGGGCAACTCGGCCTCGAGCACCAAGTGGCTCGCCTACGTCGGCGCCATCTGCCTGCTGATCACGTACTTCTTCCTGGCCAACCTGGTCCGCAGCCGCATCGGCCGCACCTGGCGGGCGGTGCGTGACCAGGAGGTCGCCGCCGAGCTGGCCGGCATCAACCTCGGCGCCTGGCGCGTGCTGGCCTTCGTCGTCAGCGCCGCGGCGGCCGGTCTCGCCGGTGGCGTGCTGGCCATCGTCGTCCGCCTCGCGGCCCCCAGCGGCTTCACCATCGTGCTCTCGCTGGCGCTGCTGACCGCGATCGTCATCGGTGGCCTGGGCAGCCTGCTCGGCGCCCTCCTCGGCTCGGCCCTGCTGGTCTTCCTGCCGCCGTTCGTCACGAACCTCGGTGGCGACCTCGGGCTCAGCCAGACCGAGGCCGCCCAGCTGGCCCCGTTCGTCTACGGCGTCGTGCTGATCGTCGTGATGATCTTCGTCCCGGCCGGCTTCGTGGGGACCATCCGCCTCCGCTGGATGACCCGCAAGGCCAAGCGGGCCATGGCCCGGGCCGGTGCCGACGGCGCGAGCAGCAGGGGGTGAGGGCGACCCCCTCCATCCGCCGCACGCGACACCTCCACCCGCACCACCAGCCCACACCGACTCCCGGGCACCGATGCCCGGGCCGCACCAGAGGAGCACTGTTGTCCAGATCCTCCCGACGTCTCATGACCACGATCGCCGCGGCGACCGTCCTGTCCACGCTCGCCGCCTGCGGCGGCAGTGACGACAGCGCCGGTGGCTCCGGTGGTGGCGGGGGCGGGGGCGAGAACGAGGCCTCCGACATCGGCGTCACCGAGACCTCGATCAAGCTCGGCGCCCACTACCCGCTGACCGGCGTGGCCGCCCCCGGCTACAGCGAGATCCCGACCGGCGTGCAGGCCTACTTCGAGTGCCTGAACCAGGAGGGCGGGATCTACGACCGGGAGATCGAGTTCATCTTCCGGGACGACGCCTACAACCCGACCCAGACCAGCCAGGTCACGAACGAGCTCGTCCTCGAGGACGAGATCTTCGCGATGATGAGCGGGCTCGGCACCCCCACCCACAGCGCGGTGATCGACTTCCTCAACGACGAGGGCGTCCCCGACCTGTTCGTCTCCTCCGGCTCACTCCTCTGGGGCGAGAACCCCGAGGAGTACCCGATGTCGTTCGGGTGGCAGACCGACTACATGAGCGAGGGCAAGATCATCGGTGAGTACATCGCCGAGAACTTCCCCGACGCGCAGGTCGGGCTCTTCCTCCAGGACGACGACTTCGGCGAGGACGGCGAGGCCGGCATCCGCCAGTACATCGACGACCAGATCGTCGCGGCCGAGCGCTACACCCCGGGCAACACCAACGTCGGCCCGCAGATCGCGGCGCTGCAGGCGGCCGGCGCCGACTTCGTCGTCGGCTTCAACGTGCCCAGCTACACCGCGCTGTCGCAGCTGACCGCGCTGCAGCTCGGCTACGACCCGCAGTGGTTCTACTCCAACGTGGGTTCGGACCCGACGCTGGTCGGCGGCCTGCTCAACCGCTTCAGCGAGGGCGCCGTCAGCGACGCCGCCCTGCTCGACGGCGCGCTGACCACCGGTTACCTGCCGACGGTCGACCAGGCCGACAACCCGTGGATCCAGGAGTTCCAGCGGATCTGGGACGAGTGCGGTGGCGAGGGCGAGCTGACCAACTACCGCGTCTACGGCATGGCGCAGGCCTACACCATGGCCCAGGCCCTGCAGGCCGCCGGCCAGAACCCGACGCGCGAGGGCCTGGTCGAGGCCGTCGAGACCGCCGGTGGCGAGTGGGAGGGGCCCGTGTTCGCGCCCTTCCGCTACTCCGAGGAGAGCCACATGGGCACCAGCGGCATGTCCATCGAGCGCATCGTGGGCAACGGCTCGGAGGTCGTCCAGGAGGTCCGCGTGACCGACATCGGTGACGCCCCGATCGAGGAGTTCGACGGCGAGCCGGCCACCCCGCCGACGAACGCCATCCCCGACGAGGAGTCCGTGGTCGACTGACGAAGGACCACCCTTCCCCCGACGCCTCGCTAGCGCGGCGCGGGACCCTGGAGGGTGGCCGTTCCAGCACCTCACCGGCGGGCCGCCGGTCTCCTCCGGGAGACCGGCGGCCCGTCCGCTTCCGGGGGCCGTGCAGGCGCGCTGCCCGGCACCGGGAGGGCGTGAACGGTCCCGCAGAGCGCGGCGACGGGGGACACTTCGCCCTTGAAGTGTGTGCCGAGTTGATCTCGGGGTAGGACGCCCGCCGAGGTGCGTCCGCAGGTGTGCGCACCGGATGGAGCGCAGGAGGGCAGCGGCATGGTCGACGCACCGTCGTTCGAGGCACGGACCATCCAGCGGGCGGTGGTCACCGGAGGCGCCGGGTTCCTCGGCTCGCACCTGTGCGAGCAGCTGCTGGAGCGCGGGGTCGAGGTCGTCTGCCTGGACAACTTCCTCACCGGCGCCCCGGAGAACGTCTCCCACCTGATGGAGCACCCGGGCTTCCGGCTGGTCCGCTGCGACGTCACCGACTACGTCCACGTGCCCGGCCCGGTCGACCTCGTCCTGCACTTCGCCTCGCCGGCCAGCCCGATCGACTACCTGAAGATGCCGATCGAGACCCTCAAGGTCGGCAGCCTCGGCACCCTGCACACCCTCGGCCTGGCCCAGGAGAAGGGCGCGCGCTACGTGCTGGCGTCCACCTCGGAGGTCTACGGCGACCCGCTGCAGCACCCGCAGACCGAGGAGTACTGGGGCAACGTCAACCCGGTGGGCCCGCGCGGGGTCTACGACGAGGCGAAACGGTTCAGCGAGGCGCTGACCACCGCCTACCGGACGTCGAAGGGCACCGACACCGGCATCGTGCGCATCTTCAACACCTACGGGCCCCGCATGCGCGCCGACGACGGCCGCGCGATCCCCGCGTTCGTCAACCAGGCGCTGGACGGGCGGCCGCTCACCGTCGCCGGAACGGGCTCGCAGACCCGCTCCATCTGCTACGTCGACGACACCGTCGCCGGCATCCTGGCCCTCTCCTTCTCCCACCACCCCGGGCCGGTGAACATCGGCAACCCCGACGAGCTGTCGATGCTCGCGCTGGCGCGGTGGATCGTGGAGCTCACCGGTTCGGACTCCCCCATCGACCACATCCCGCTGCCGGTCGACGACCCCAAGGTCCGCCGCCCCGACACCACGCGCGCCGAGCAGCTGCTGGGCTGGCGGCCCCGGGTGACCTCCGAGGAGGGCCTCCGGCGCACCGTCGACTGGTTCGCCGCGCAGCGGACGGTCGCTGCCCCCGCTCTCTGACGGTCCGTCACGGATCGTGCGACGAGGGTCACCCCTTAGCGACGCGGGACACATCTAATCTGGAACGGCGCGCTCGGGGGAGCCGCATCCACCCCGAGTCGATCTCAGAGAGCGAGCATGGGCCGTCACGCAGATCCAGCAGCCACGCGCCGTTCGGTGCCTCCGGTTCTCGTCGCCGCGGGCCTGGCGATCGTCCTGGTCCTCGGTGGGCTGGTCTGGTGGCTGGCGGGGACCGGCGGTGGGTGCGACGAGACGGTCACGGTCGACGTCGCCGTGGCCCCGGAGCTCGGCGCGCTGACCGAGGAGCTGCTCGCCGACGTCGAGTCGCCCGACGAGGCGCTCTGCGTCGACGCCGAGGTCACCGCCCAGCAGCCGCTGCAGACCGCAGGTGACCTCAGCGCCCTCGACGAGGACGCGCTGCCCGACGTGTGGGTGCCCGACTCGTCGCTCTGGCCGGCCCGCGTCGCCGGCGCCCAGCTGGAGCAGGTCGGCTCCATGGCGATCTCCCCCGTCGTGCTGGCCACCAGCGAGGGCGTCGTCGAGGAGCTGGGCTGGGCCGGGCAGGGGCCGGGCTGGGCCGAGGCGCTCGGCACCGGGCGGCCGCTGGCCGTGCCCGACCTGGCCGCGAGCGCCGAGGCGCTCTCCGCGCTGGCCGCGGTGCGCACCGCTCTCGGTGGCGACACCGACGCCGACAACGCCGTGGTGGCCGCGGTGCTCGCCGCCGCGCGCAGCACCGAGCTCACCGCAGGGGAGGCGCTGACCGCCGGCAGCGAGGGTGGCGCCGACGCCCCGCTGGTGCCGGTGAGCGAGCAGGAGGTCTACGCGATCAACCAGGAGGCCGAGGGCTCGTCCCTGGTCGCGGTCTACCCCGCCGAGGGCTCCCCGGCGCTGGACTACCCCGTCCTCACCGTGAGCGGGCCCACCGGGGCCCAGCAGCGCGCCGTCGAGATCGTCACCGATCGCCTCCTCTCGGAGGACGCGCAGGTCGCCGTCCGGGACGCGGGCTTCCGCGGGCCGGAGGGCGCCGCCCCGCCCGGCGCCGGTGCCGACACCGGGATCGCCGAGGCGGCCCCCGAGCTGCTGCCCCTGGACGCCCCGCAGGTGCAGGCGCTGCTGACCCGGCTCTCCAGCCTCGCCGCACCGTCGCGCGTCCTGACCGTCTTCGACGTCTCCACGTCCATGGAGGCCCCGGTGAACGGTGGCACGCGGGCCACCCTGGCCCGGGACGCCGCCCGGAGCACGCTCGCCCTCGTCCCCGACGACTACGCCCTCGGCCTCTGGGCCTTCGCCTACGAGTTGAACGGCGAGCAGGACTGGACCGAGCTGGTGCCCACCCGCGAGCTCGACGCCGACGTCGGCGGCCAGACGCAGCGCGCCGTCCTCGACGAGCAGCTGCAGACCATCCCCGACCGGCTGACCCCCGGTGGGACGGGGCTCTACGACACCACGCTGGCCGCTGTGCGGGCCGCGCGGGAGAACTACGACCCGACGGCGGTGAACAGCGTCCTGGTCGTCACGGACGGCACCAACGAGGACGACGCCGAGGGCACCAGCCTGGAGAACCTGCTCAGCACGCTGGAGTCCGAGGCCGACCCCGACCGGCCGGTCAAGGTCATCGGTGTCGCCCTGGGCCCGGACGCCGACCTCAGCGCCCTCGAGGAGATCGCCGAGGCCACCGGCGGCGCGGCGTACTCGGCCGTCGAGGAGGAGGACCTGCAGATGGTCCTCTTCGACGCCCTGCGCCAGCGCGGGTAGCCGCCGTCCTCCCTCGTCGTGGAGCGTCCTCTCCCACCGCGCACCGCGAGGGAGGACGCTCCGGGATCAGGTGACCTGATCCCGGCAGCTGGGCAGGGTGGCGAGGGCCTCCAGGACCTCGTCGACGGTGATCTCCTCCAGCGCGGGGTCCAGCTCGGTGCCCCACGGGTCACCCGTGCCGTCACCGTGCCAAACCACGACGTGCTGCGGGCGCGGCGGCGGCCCCCACAGCGCCGGCGACACCGGGCCGAAGAGCACCACGGAGGGTCGCCGGTAGGCGGTCGCCAGGTGCGCGACGCCGGTGTCGCCGCACACGACCAGCCCGGCGGCGGCCACCACCGCGGCGAGCTCCGTCGACGTCGTCCGCCCGGCGAGCACGGCCGTCTCCGGGAGCCCCGCGGCCGCGGCCACCGACCGGGCCAGCTCGACCTCGGCCGGGCCGCCGGTGATCCGCACGTCGTGACCGCCGTCGGCGAGGTGCCGGGCGACGGCGGCGAAGCGCTCGGCCGGCCAGCGCCGGCCGGGGAACGCCGCCCCGGGGTGCACGACGGCGGCTCCCCGGACCGGCGGGGGCACGGCCGGCACCGCGATGTCGAGGGCGTCGGGGTCGGCGTCCACGCCCAGCCCCTCGGAGACCAGCCGGCACCAGCGCCGGACCTCGTGCTCGTCGGGGTACCACGCCGGCCCGGGGTAGCCCGGGCTGGCGAAGGTGAGCAGCCGCCGCGGGCGCAGGTCGGCGACGACCACGTGCGACGCCGGGCCCTTGCCGTGCAGGTCGACGGCGAGCTCCGGGGGCGGGCCGGCCCAGTCCAGGGGCTCCAGCTCGCGGGCGGGCAGGACCTCGTCGACCGCGTCGATCAGCTCGGCCAGCGGCTGCAGCGCCGTCGTCGTCGCCAGCACGAGCCGGTGGCCGGGCACGGCCGCCCGCACCGCCCGGATGGCGGGCACGCCGGTGAGCAGGTCACCCAGCCCCAGCGGCCGGAGGACCACGGCCGTCGGCCTCATACGCGGGAGCGCTCGACCAGGGCCGTGGTCGAGTGGCCGTCGAGGTAGGGCAGGACGACGGCCTGACCACCCCAGCTGCGCAGCACCTCGGCCTCGGGCAGGTCGGCACCGGCGTAGTCGCCGCCCTTGGCCCACACGTCGGGGCGCAACCGGTCGAGCACCTGGGTGGGGGTGTCCTCCTCGAAAACCACCACGGCGTCGACGAACTCCAGGGCCTCCAGCACGCGGGCCCGGTCGGGTGCGGTGACCAGCGGCCGCGAGGGGCCCTTGACCCGGCGCACCGAGTCGTCGGAGTTGATGCACACGACGAGGCAGTCCCCCAGGCCGCGGGCGGCGCGCAGCGTGGCGACGTGCCCCGGGTGCAGCAGGTCGAAGCAGCCGCCGGTGGCGACGACGGTGCCCCCGGCCGCGCGCACCCGCGCGATGACGCCGTCCGCCCCGGGATCGGGAGCCGCCCCCTCGACCCGCTCGTCGGCGTCCCACGCGGTCGCCCCGCCGCGGGCGACGAACGCCGAGGCGAAGGCCACCGCGGCGGCGACCGCCTCACCGGTGACCGCGCCGTCGGCGAGGGCCAGCGCTGCGGCCGCCGCGAAGGAGTCGCCGGCGCCGCAGGGGTCGCCACCGGTCACCGCGACCGCGGGCACCACCATCGGCGCGCCGGTGCCGTAGGAGAGGAGCGCGCCGCGGGCGCCCATCGTCACCGCGACCGCGCCCACGCCCCAGTGGCGGATGAGCGCCTCCGCTCGCGCACCGACGGCCGCCAGGCCCTCGCCGTCCACGGCCGGGACCACGCGGGCGGCCTCCGCCCCGTTGGGCGTGACCAGGCGGGCGCTGGGTACCGGGTCGGCGCCCCGCGGGTGCGGGTCCCAGACCACGGGGCCGCGGGCCTCGGCGAGGGCGGCGCGCACGGCGGGATCGGCCGTCGTCCCCCGGCCGTAGTCGGCGACGAGGACGGCGGCGGCGTCCCGGATCGCCTCGGCGGCCGCGGCCGGGAGCTCCCCGAGCACCGCGGTGGGCGCCCCGCTGTCCAGCCGGGCGACGGAGTGGTCGCCGACCCGCACCCGCTGCTTCACGGCGGTGCCGCCGGTGGCCGGGATCTCGACCAGGCGGACCCGGCCGGCGAGCAGGGCGCGCAGCCTCTCGGCGTCCTCGTCGGAGTCGAGCGGCGCGACCAGCACCACCTCGCGCGAGCCCGCCGAGGCAGCGATGACCGCCGCCAGCGCGGCGCCGCCGGGGCGTTCCCGCCGCTCGATGTCCTCCACCACCGGCACCGGGGCGTCGGGGGTCAGCCGCGACGCCGTGCCGACGAGGTCGACGTCGAGCAGCGCGTCGCCGACGACGACCAGCGGCCGGGCGCTCACTGCGCCGCCTCGAACGACGGCCCCGTCGGCACCCGGGGCGGGTCGGCGAGCACGGCCGCGTCGAAGGCGGCGCAGACCAGGTGCAGGGCGGCCAGGTGGCACTCCTGCACGGTGGCGGTCCACGGGGAGTCGATGCAGACCGCCTCGTCGGCGGCGGCGGCCAGCGGGTTGGGCGCCGGCCCGGTGATCGCCAGCGTGGTGATCCCGCAGTCGCGGGCCCGCCGGGCGGCGGCGACCGCGTTCGGTGACCGGCCCGACGTCGAGAGCAGGACGAGCACGTCGCCCTCCCGGCCGTGGGCCTCGACCTGCCGGGCGAAGAGCTCGTCGGCCGGGTAGTCGTTGGCGATCGCGGTCAGCGAGGAGGTCTCCGCGGTGAGGCAGATGGCGGAGAAGGGCGGCCGGTCGGCGCGGTAGCGGCCCACCAGCTCCGCGGTGAG
The DNA here is from genome assembly GCF_054050875.1 of Blastococcus sp. SYSU DS0541. NCBI lineage: Bacteria > Bacillati > Actinomycetota > Actinomycetes > Geodermatophilales > Geodermatophilaceae > Blastococcus > Blastococcus sp. SYSU DS0541. The sequence goes on from NZ_JBJHAD010000012.1 coordinate 80,955, forward strand.
GTGCTGGGCCTGGGCCGCGCTGCCGCCGTTGCCCGCGGCCAGCAGCCGCCCCCGGGACGGGCCGCACAGGACGTCGGCCAGCAGCCGCCCCCAGCGGTCGAGCACCGGCAGCTGCGCCTCCAGCGAGCGCAGGGCGTTGCGCAGCGAGGCGACGTGGTCGGCCCCGGTCAGGTGGGTGCAGGTGTCCGGCGCCGGAACCTCGCGCGCCGGGTCCTGGGTCGCGACGTTCTCGAAGAACGAGTGCGGGGTGACGCTCATCGGGCGACCTCCACGGGGCTGCGCCGGGTCAGGACCTGGCGGTAGACGGTCTCGGTGTCGGCGACGACGCGGGACCAGCGGTAGCGGGTGCGGGCCCGCTTCACCCCCGCGGCTCCGTAGGCGGCGCGCCGCTCGTCGTCGGCGAGCAGCGCGGCGAGCACCGCGCCGAGGCGCTCGGGGTCGCGCGGTGGGACGAGGTCACCGGTGACCCCGTCGACGACGGTGTCCTGCAGCCCACCGACGGCCGTCGCGACGACCGGGCGGGCGCAGGCCATGGCCTCCAGCGGGGTGATGCCGAAGGGCTCGTACCACGGGACGGCGAGGACGACGTCGGCCGAGCGGATCCAAGCCGGGACGTCGGCGCGGGCCACGGCGCCGGTGAAGACCAGCCGGTCGGCGACGCCGGCCGCGGCCGCGAGGGCGCGCAGCCGGGTCACCTCGGGGTCGGCGTCGAGCTCCCCCGCCGGCGGGCCGCCCACGACGACGAGCTCGGCGTCGGGCACCGCGCGCAGCGCTCGGACGGCGTCGTCCTGGCCCTTGCGCTCGACCAGCCGGCCGAGGACGAGCAGCCGCCTGCGCTCCCCCCGCGGGGCGACCGCGCCACGGGGCGTGAACACCGAGGTGTCGACGCCGCAGGGCACGATCGAGACGCGGTCGGTGGTCAGCCCGAGGCGGCGCAGCTCGAACACCTCGTCGGAGCAGGTCGCCACCACGTGGGTCACGTCGCGGCAGAGCCCCCGCTCGAGGTCGATCCGCTCGGCGGGCGAGGTGTCGGCGTCCCCCTGGTGGCGGCGCTTGACCGAGCCCAGGGCGTGGAAGGTCTGCAGCACCGGGACCGGCGCGAGCAGGCTGGCCGAGGCCTCGACCGAGGCCAGGCCGCTCATCCAGAAGTGCGCGTGCACGACGTCGGGGGGCTGGACCGCCCAGCCGTGCCGCAGCACCCGCGCGAAGGCCGGCATGTGCTCGAGCAGCTCGTCCTTGGGCAGCGGCTCGGCGGGGCCGGCGGTGACGTGGACGACGTCGTAGCCGTCCGGCGTGACCACCCGCTCGGGCAGCGACGCGTCGTCGCGGCGGGTGTGCACGGTGACCTCGTGCCCGCGCTGCGCGAGCCCGGCGGCGAGGGCCGCGACGTGCACGTTCTGCCCACCGGCGTCCACGCCGCCGATCGCGGCGAGCGGGCTGGCGTGCTCGCTGACCAGGTGGATCCTCATCGACGCACCTCCGGTGTCGGAGCGGACCGGCTTCGCCGGACTGACAGGCACATCACCGGGTCACCTCCTCGAGCAGCGCGTCCCAGTCGCGCAGGAACCGCGCCAGGCCGTAGCGCTCCAGTGCCGCCGCACGGGCGGCCTTGCCGGCGAGACGGGCCGCGTCCGGGTCGTCGAGGAACTGGCGCACCCCGTCCCAGAGACGCTCGGGGCGGGTGGAGACGACGCCGGCGTCGGCGGGCACCGCCTCGACCACCTCGGTGGTGGCCAGCGCGACCACGGGCATGCCCAGGTGCATGGCCTCCAGCAGGGAGAGGCCCAGGGAGGTCCAGCGCACCGGGTGCACGTAGACCCGGCGGCGGGCGAGCTCGGCGTGCATCGCCGCCTGCGGCGGGTCGTCGAAGAGCGCCACGCGGTCGGGGTCCAGGCCGCAGGCCTCGTGCAGGCCGGTCAGGCCCATGCCGAAGACGTCGACCGGTGCGACCGCGGCGAGCCCGGGCAGCAGGTCCGCGCCCACGGTGCGCCCCCGGCGGACCGGCTCGTTGGTGACGACGGCGGCGCGGGCCAGCTCGCCGGTCCACCGCTCCCCCGGGTCGACGATGCCGTGCTCGATCACCGTCGTCGTCGCCCGGCCGTTGTCGTAGAACAGCTCGTTGAAGTGCGTGACGTGCACGATCGGGATGTCGTCGCGGCCGGCCATCGGGTGCCGGGTGTGCGGGACCGGCCCGTCACCGGGCTCCAGCCCGGGCGCGTTGTGCTCCAGGAAGACCGCGGGCAGGTCGCGGCCCGGCTCGCGCCCGAGCCACTCGCGGCAGAGCTCGAGGTCTCGCGGGCGCTGGAGCACGACGACGTCGGGCTGCTCCTCGCGCAGCTGCGCGGGGGTGACCTCCCGCGCCGACGCCGGCCAGTCCCAGGTGCGGGCGCGACCCAGCCCGTCGCCGTCGCGGCCCGGCGTCACCGGGAGCAGGTAGTCGTGGCGGCCCTGGACGAACGCCGTCGTCCAGGAGCCGTGCACGTGCCAGATCAGGATCTTCACGCTCTCACCTGGGTGCTCGTCGCCGCCTCTCGGGCTGCGGGGCGGATGCGGTGGACGGCCGGCTGCTGGACCGCGCGCAACTTCTCCACCGCGGCGACCACGTCCGACGCGGTCACCTCGGTGAGGCAGGGGTGGCCGGGCACGGGGCACTCGCGGGCCCGGGTGCCGGCGCAGGGGGCCGACTGGTCGCCCAGCAGCACGCTGGGCACGCCGTAGGGCGCCCAGCGGACGGCGGGGACCACCGGCGCGAACAGCGAGACGACGGGCGTGCCCACGGCGGCGGCGAGGTGCGCCGGGCCGGTGTTGCCGACGACCACGGCGTCCGCGCCGTCGAGCAGCGCGGCCATCTGGGCCAGCGAGGTCTCGCCGCCGAGGTCGACGCCGCGGTCGCCGGCGACGGAGGCGGTCAGCGCGCGCTCGGCCGGGCCGCCGGTGACCAGGACCCGGTGGCCGGCGTCGGCGAGCGCCTCGACCGCCTCCGCGCAGCGCCGGGCCGGCCACGCACGCGCGGGCACGGAGGCGCCCGGGTGCAGCACGATGTACCCGGGCGACAGATCATCGCCCCGCGGCCCGGCGGCGGAAGGGTGCGCGACCGGGGGCAGGGGCCGGCGCACCGCCAGCCGGCCGTCGTCGCCGGCCGGCAGCTCGAACCCGGCGGCCCGTGCGAGCGACAGCGCGCGCTCGGGCTCCGGGAGGTCGTCCTCGACCCGGTGGCGGACGTCGAGCAGCGCACCGGGGTAGTCCACGCTGATCGCCGAGATGCGCGGCACGCCCGCCGTCCGGAGCACCAGCGCCAGGGGCAGGGGCGACTGGTGGAACGACGTGGAGATGACCGCCTCGTCCGGCGCGAGCGCCCGCAGGCGGTCGGTGAGGGCGGCGAGGTCGTCGGCGTCGACCGGCGGCGCGTCGCCGAGGATCCAGGGGCAGGCCCACGTCCACACCTCGTCGACGCCGGGCAGCAGCTCCGCCGCGGCCGCACCCGACGGTCCGGCGAGGAAGACGACGCGGTCGGCGCCGTGCGCGACCGCGCGCACGAGCGGGCCTTGCAGGAGGACGTCGCCGGCATTGTCGAGCCGGGCGACCAGGACGGTCCGCGGGGCCCTCACCACGACCCGACCAGGACGTCGTCGACGGCCGCGGGCAGACTCGTCGCGCGCTGTGGCGCCGCCGCCACCTCCTCGCGGCGGGTCACCGGGGTCGGCACCAGGATGCCCCGGGCGCCGGCCGCGGCCGCCGCCTCGACGTCGGCCCCGATGTCGCCCACGACGACGCAGCGGGCCGGGTCGACGCCGAGCTCGGCGCACGCGGCGAGGACCATCCCGGGCGCGGGCTTGCGGCAGTCGCAGCCGTCGTCCGGCCCGTGGGGGCAGACCTGGATCGTCTCGAAGGGACCGAGCAGCTCGTCGAGCCGCTTCATGCAGGCGTCGACCTGGTCGGGGGTGATGAGCCCGCGGGCGACGCCCGACTGGTTGCTGACCACGCCGACCCGCACGCCCCGGGCGCGCAGCCGGTCGAGCGCCTCCAGCGCCCCGTCCACCGGGCGCACCCACTCGGGGTCGCCGTTGTAGGGGAAGTCGTGCACCAGCGTGCCGTCGCGGTCGAAGAGCACCAGCTCGGGTAGCCCGCGCCACCGCTGCACGCCCACGTGCCGCACGACCCCGCGCAGCCAGTGCCAGGTGGCGAGCGGCGGGATCAGCGCGCTGGTGGCGAGCATCGTCGCCACCTCGGCGCGGTCCCGCGGACCGGGGGCGATCCGCCGCCAGGCGAACTCCGCGGTGCCGACGGCCCAGGCGGACGCCGCGGCGAGGGCGGCCCGCGGCCGCCGGGCTGCGGCGAGGCCGAGCGCGGCGACCGCCGCGGCGGTGACGGCGGTGTGCTGCGGCCGGCGGCCGAGGGCGGCGTCGGCCCGCTCCCGCCAGCCGGCGCCGTGCAGCCGCCGCATGAGGACGTCGTCGGCGTTGCCGGCCTGGACCCGGACGCTGACCCAGCGGTCCGCCGGCCGGACGGGGTGGGTGATCCACCGCTGCCCGCGGACCAGCCGTGCGCCGCTGTCCATGACGCGCAGCGCGAGGTCGGAGTCCTCGCGGAAGGCCCGGGGGAAGCGTTCGTCGAAGCCACCGACGGCGGCCAGCGCGCTGCGGCGGTAGGCGAGGTCGGCGGTGATCCAGCTGGAGGTGGCGAGCCCGGCGGTGCCGCGCTCCCAGTCCGTGGGGCGGCGGCCCTCGGGCAGCGGCACCCGGACCCGCCCCTGGCTGCCGGCGACGTCGGCCGGCAGGTCGGCGAGGTCGGCCGCCAGGCGTTCGTACCAGTCGGGGTCGGTGACCACGTCGTCGTCGAGGAAGGCGACCCACTCCGTGCGGGCGGTGCGCCAGCCGAGGTTGCGGGCGCGGGCGGGGCCACCGCCCCCGGTGCGGACCACGCGGACCGGCGGCAGGCCGGGGCGGTCGGGGTCCAGCGGCTCCCCGGTGGGGCGGTCGTCGACCACGATCAGCTCGGCGGGGCGCGGGCCCGGGGCAGCGGCCAGCGCGTCGAGCAGGACGTCCAGCGAGGGACGTCCGATCGTCGGCACGACCACGGTGCACTGCGCGAGCATGATCGCGTCCTGCCCGTTCTCGTACGGGCGAAACACTACGGGCTTGAAGTGTTCGGGAGGGCCCGCCTCCGGAGGATCCGCCCGACCCTCGCGGCCGGCCGCTCCGGACCGCGAGGAAGGGTCCCCGACACGTCGGTCTCTGCCCACACTGCGTGGGCAGAGACCGACATCCCCCGGAACAGGTCGGCCGGGAGAGGAACCCGATCCCGGCGCCCGGCGGGTCAGCGGCCGGACGGCTCCAGGACGGCGACCTCGTCGGCGAACTCCAGCGGGGCGGCGGTGCGCCGCTGCAGCTCCTCGCGGGTGAGCCCGGTGACCATCTCGCGCACGAGCAGCCCGCTCGGGGTGACGTCGATGACGGCGAGCTCGGTGAAGACGCGGTCGACCACGCGCGCGGCGGTCAGCGGGTAGGTGCACTCCGGGAGCAGCTTGGGCCGGCCGTCGGGGGTCGTGTGCATCATCAGCACGAGCACCCGCTTGGCGCCGACCGCCAGGTCCATCGCGCCGCCGACCGCGGGGGGCAGGTGCGCGTCGTCGGTCGCCCAGTTGGCCAGGTCTCCCTGCGCGGAGACCTGGAAGGCGCCCAGCACGGTGACGTCGATGTGGCCGCCGCGCATCATCATGAACGAGTCGGTGTGGTGGAAGTACGAGCCGCCGGTGACCAGGGTGACCGGCACCTTGCCCGCGTTGATCAGCTCCCAGTCCTCCTCGCCGGGCGCCGGGGCGGGGCCCATGCCGAGGATGCCGTTCTCGCTGTGGAAGACGACCTCCTTGCCATCGGACACGACGTCGCCGACGAGTGTGGGCATGCCGATCCCCAGGTTCACGTAGGAGCCGTCGGGGATCTCCTGGGCCACGCGGGCGGCCATGTCGGTCTGCGACAGCGGGACGGTGGTCATGCGCCCACCTCGACGACCCGGTCGACGAAGATGCCGGGGGTCACGACCGCCTCGGGGTCCAGGTAGCCGAGCTCGACGAACTCCCGCACCTGGACGACGGTCAGCTCTGCGGCGGTGGCCATGGTGGGCCCGAAGTTCCGCGCCGCCTTGTTGTAGACGAGGTTGCCCCACCGGTCCGCGCGCAGGGCCTTGACCAGGGCGACGTCCCCGCGCAGGGGCTCCTCGAAGACGTGCTGACGTCCACCGATCATGCGCAACTCCTTGCCGCGAGCCAGCAGTGAGTCGGCGCCGGCCGGCGTGAAGAAGCCGCCCAGCCCCGCCCCCGCGGCCCGCATCCGCTCGCTGAGGGTGCCCTGCGGCACCAGCTCGAGGTCGATGTCGCCGGCCCGGTAGAACTCCTCGAACCAGATCGACCCGGCCGACCGCGGGTACGAGCAGATGATCTTGCGCACCCGCCGTTCCCGGATGAGCGCGGCGACGTCGGTCTCCCCGCTGCCGGCGTTGTTGGTGACGATCGTGAGGTCCCGGGCCCCCTGCTCGAGGAGGGCGTGCACGAGCTCGACGGGCACGCCCGCCGCACCGAACCCGCCGACGAGGACGGTCGCGCCGTCCTGGACGCCCGCGACCGCGTCGGCGAGCGACGCCACCCGCTTGTCGATCACTTTCCCCCCGATGCGTAGGCCGGTGCGTGGTGAGCGGGTGCTGGCGGCACTACCCGCTGGGTTCGGTCAGGAACGGTCAGGCCCCGGCCCCCCGCCGTGTGCCGTCGAGCCGGTCGAACCCGTCGAGCCGGTGCCCTCCCGCGGGGCTCCGGTCGTGGCGCCCTCCGTGTCGTCGGTGTTCTCGAGGCCAGGCGTGCCCTCGGGCTCGGCGGTGGTCCCGGTCGCCGCCAGGTCCTCCTCGCCGGGGACGCTCGGCCGGCTGCGGTTCCGCCGACGACGGATGCCCTGGACGGTGCTCCAGATGATCACCAGGGCCATCACTGCGAAGAGCGTCCCGGACATGGGACGGGTGAAGAACGTGGAGAACTCGCCGCCCGAGATCAGCATCGACCGGCGGAAGTTCGACTCGAGGATCGCGCCCAGGACGAAGGCCAGGACCAGCGGGCCGGGCTCGAACCCGGTCTTCTTCATCAGCCAGCCGATGATCCCGAAGATCAGGACGATCCACATGTCGAAGGGGTCGTTGTTGACCGAGAAGACGCCGGCCATCGTCACCAGCAGGGCGAACGCGGCAAGGATGCCCGCGCGCACTCGCAGCAGCTGGACGAAGAAACCGACGAGCGGGACGTTGAGGATGAGCAGCATCAGGTTGCCGATGGCCATCGACGCGATGACGCCCCAGAAGATCTCGGGCTGCTGCTCGATCAGCTGCGGGCCCGGCGTGATGCCCTGGATCAGCAGCGCGCCGAAGATCAGCGCCAGCACCACGTTGGGCGGGATCCCGAGGGTGAGCAGGGGGATGAACGCCGAGGTGGAGGAGGCGTTGTTCGCCGTCTCCGGCCCGGCGACGCCTTCGATGGCGCCCTTGCCGAAGCGGGTCGGGTCCTTGGCCCTCCGCTTCTCCATCGCGTAGGAGGCGAGCGAGGAGATGACGCCACCACCGCCGGGCAGCACCCCGATGAAGAACCCGATGACCGAACCTCGCGCGATCGCGCCGGAGGAGTCCTTGAAGTCCTTGCGGGTCGGCCAGATGTTCTTGACCTTGCTCTTGATCGCCTGCGCCTTCTCGGTCTTCTCGACGTTGTAGAGGATCTCGCCGACGCCGAAGAGCCCCATCGCCACCGCGACGAAGTCGAACCCGTCGAACAGCGAGATCGACCCGAAGGTGAAGCGGCCGGTCCCGGTGATCAGGTCCTGCCCGACCGTGGCCAGCAGCAGGCCGAGGGCGGCCATGGACAGGCTCTTCACCGGGTGCCGGGTGCCCAGGTACGTGACGAGCAGGATGCCCAGCGCGGTGAGGGCCACGTACTCCTGGGACCCGAACTGGACCGCCAGGTCGGCCAGCGGCGGCGCGAGCAGGACCAGCCCGACCACGGAGATCGTGCCGCCGATCCAGGAGCCGACCGCGGCGATGCCCAGGGCCGGGCCGGCGCGGCCCTGCTTGGCCATCTGGTAGCCGTCGAAGGTGGTGACCACCGAGGCGGCCTCGCCCGGCAGCTGCAGCAGCACCGAGGTGATGGTGCCGCCGTACATCGACCCGTAGTAGATGCCCGCGAGCAGGATGACTGCGGTGACCGGCTCGATCTCGTAGGTGATCGGCAGCAGGAGCGCGATGGTCGCCGTCGGCCCGAGACCCGGCAGCACGCCGATGACCGTGCCGATGAGCACGCCGATGAAGACGTAGAGGAGGTTCGTCGGGTCCAGCGCGACCGAGAACCCCTGGCCGAGACCTTCGAGGATGCCCATGGCTCAGCTCCCGGCCGGTGCGAAGAGGATGCCGTCGGGGAACGGTACGGCCAGCGCCTCGACGAAGACGAGGTGGAACGCCAGCGCACCGAGGACGGCGAGGGGCACGGCCAGGCGCCACGGCTCTCGCGCGAAGATCCGCAGCCAGAACAGCAGCATCAGCACCGCCGAGACCAGGAAGCCGATCGTCTGGAAGAGGACGATGAAGACCGCGAGGCTCACCAGCCCCAAGGCGATCCCGAGGGTGCCGCGGGTCCACGGCTCGTAGTCCTCGGGGTCGTCGATGAAGAGCAGCACCACCCCCGTCGCGGTGAGCACGAGCGACACGATGAAGGGCCACAGGCCGGGACCGGGGGCGCCCAGCTCACCGAGACCCAGCCCACGGGCGCCCAGCATCGCGGCCACACCGAGGGCCACCAGGATCAGCGGCGCGAGCCGGTGCAACTGCTTCGTCATCAGATCTCCGGGGGAAACGGGCGGACGGCACCAGGCGTGCAGCCGCGGGGACCGGCGCGGTGCCGGTCCCCGCAGCTGCGGGGATCACTCCTGCAGGATGGGTCCGTAGGCCTCGACGATCTCGTCGATCCGCGTGGCGAAGTCGTCGCTGCCGATGAACTCGTCGGGAACGTACTGCTCGCCCAGCTGCTGCCGCACCTCGTCCTTCTGGAGGCAGGTGTCCACCGTCTCCTCGAGCGTGGTGACGACGTCGTCCGGGACCCCCGCCGGGGCGGCCAGGCCGAAGACCGAGACGCTGTTGGTCAGCTCCTCGAAGCCGGACTCGGCCAGGGTCGGCGCCTCGATGTAGTCGACCGGCTCCGGCGGGCTGACCGCGAGCGGGACGAAGCTGCCGGCCTCGATGTTCTCCAGCACGTCCTGCGAGCTGTTGATGAAGATGGCGTCGACGTTGCCGCCGAGGATCGCCGTCGTCATCTCGGCGTTGCCCGTGAACGGCACCGCGGTGACCTCGACGCCGTACTCCTCTGCCAGGCGGCGCAGCTCCATCGCCTGCGACGTCGTGGTGCCGGGGACGCCGACGTTGAGCTCGCCCGGGTTCTCCTCCGCGTAGGTGAAGAACTCCTCGGCGGTCGAGAACTGGGAGTCCGCCCCCACGATGAGCGCCGAGGGGATCTCGGTGACCGCGGCGATCGGGACGTAGTCCTCGTTGGTGTAGCCGACGTCGTCCTGCAGCGGGTTGGTGGCCGAGGCCGGCACGGCGATCAGGGACAGCGTGTACCCGTCGTTCCCGCCGGCGAGCATCGCCTGCATGCCGACCGAGCCGGAGGCGCCCTCGCGGTTCTCCACGATGACGGTCTGGCCCAGCTCCTCCTCGATGCAGCTGCCGATGGTGCGCGCCGCCAGGTCGGTCGGGCCACCCGCGGCGTAGGGGACGATCAGGTTGATGCTCTCGGTGGGGTAGTCCGAGGCCGCGGCATCGCCGCCACCGCCGCCGGTGGCGGCCTCCTCACCACCGTCGTCGCCGCCGCAGGCGGCGAGGGTGAGCACGGACGCGGCGATGAGCGCGGGGAAGGTCGAGCGGGTACGGCGCATGGGTTCCTCCGGTGGTCGGGGGCGGGTCGTACGGGGATCGGGTCAGCCGAGGATCGGTTCGTAGACCTCCTGGGTGCGGTCGAGGACCGCGGCGAGCTCCTCGGCGCCGGCGAACTCCTCGAGGACGTACTCCTCGCCGAGCGTCTGCTGCACCTCGGGCTTCTCCAGGCAGGTCTGCAGGGTGTCCTCCAGCGTCGAGACGACGTCGTCGGGCAGCCCCGCCGGGCCGGCGAGGCCGAAGGTCGACCCGGACAGGGTCAGGCCGTCGTAGCCGAGCTCGGTGAAGGTCGGGGTGTCGGGCAGCCAGGACAGCCGCTCCTCGGGCGAGGCCACGAGCGGGACGAACGCGCCGGACTCGATGTTCTGCACGACGTCGCTCGAGGCGTTGATGAGCACGGCGTCGACGTTCCCGCCGAGCAGGGCGGTGGTCATCTCGGCGTTGCCGTTGAAGGGCACCGCGGTCACCTGCACGCCGTGCTCCTCGGCCAGCCGCTGCAGCTCGATCGCCTGGGGCGTGGAGGCTCCGGGGGTGCCGACGGTGACGGTGCCCGGCTGGGCCTCGACGGCGGCGAAGAAGTCCTCCGCGGAGGCGTACGGCGAGTTCTCCCCCACGGCCAGGACCGACGGCACCTCGGTCATGACGCCGACCGGGGTGATGTCGTCCTTGGTGTAGCCCACCTCGTTGGCCAGCGGCGTCAGCACCATGGTGCCGGCGGTGACCAGCGACAGGGTGTACCCGTCGGGCTCGGCGGCGATGAGCTCGGTCGTCGCCAGGGCACCGGAGCCACCGGGCAGGTTCTCGACCACCACGGTCTGCCCGAGCTCCTCCTCGATGCAGGCGCCGACGGTGCGGGTGGTCAGGTCGGTCGGCCCGCCCGCGCCGTAGGGCACGATCATGCGGATCGACTCGGTCGGGTAGGACGAGGCGGCGTCACCGCCACCGGTGCCGCTGTCGGCCGCGGTGCCACCTCCGCCGTCGTCCCCGCCGCACGCGGAGACCAGTCCGATCAAGGCCACGCCTGCGAGGCCTGCCGAGATGCGCATGCTTCCTCCCCCATCGGTCGTCGTCGACCGCTCGCCACCGCCGGATGCCTCCGGTCGGTGGTGTGGATCACCTGGATACAAGCACAGGGTCCGCGCACGCACGGCCCCGGGAGGCAACGATCCGGACTCGGTCAGCCCACGGAGAGCACGACGTCGATCACGTGCGGTCCGGGTTCGGTGACCGCGCGCCGGAACTGCTCGACGAACTCCTCCGCGGTCGTCGCCCGGCTGCCGGGAACGCCCATCCCGGCAGCGAGCGCGACGAAGTCGAGGTCCGGCCGGTTCAGCTCCAGCAGGTCCCTGGACCGCGGCCCGGAGGCCTCCGCCCCGACGTTGCGGAGCTCGCCCTCGAGGATGCGGTAGGAGCGGTTGCTGAAGACGACCGTGGTGACGTCGAGCTGCTCGCGCGCCTGGGTCCACAGCGCCGAGATCGTGTACATCGCGCTGCCGTCGCCCTCCAGGTTGACCACCCGCCGCCCCGGGCAGGCGACCGCTGCGCCGGTGGCGACCGGGAGCCCCTGGCCGATCGCACCGCCGGTGAGGGTCAGCCAGTCGTGGCGTGGCGCGCCCGCGGTCGGGACGGGCATCTGCCGGGTGGAGGTGACCCCCTCGTCCACGACGACCGCCCCCTCGGGGAGCAGGGCGCCCAGCGCCGCGCCGACGGCGTCCGGGGTCAGCGCGCCGGTCGGCAGGTCGGGCCGCCGGAGGGGCTGGAGGTCGGGCTCGACGTCCGGGCCCACGAGGTCGGCGAGCCGGGCGAGCGCCCCGACGACGTCGTCCCCGCCGTCGCCGAGCACGTGGACCTCGCAGCCCTCGGGGACCAGGCTGCTGGGCCGGTCGGGGTAGGCGAAGAACTCCACCGGCGGCCGTGCGCCGACGCAGACGAGGTGGCGGACGCCGGCCAGCCGGGCGGCGACCTGCTGGCCCGCCCGGGGCAGGCGCTCGACGGCCGGCAGGCCGGCCCCGCGCTCCAGCCGCGCCGGGAAGGTCTCGCAGAACAGCCGCGCCCCGGCCGCCTGTGCGACGCGGCTCGCCGCGAGCAGCCCGGGTTCCCTCGTCGCCGCGCCGCCCACGAGGAGCGCGCATGGCTCGCCGGAGGTCAGCAGCGCGGCGACCTGCGCGACCGCGTCGTCGGCCACGGTCGCCGGCCGGCCGGCCGGCCGGGGAGCCGCCGTCGCCGCTCCCTCGGACCAGGAGACGTCGGCGGGCAGGATCAGCGTGGCGATGCCGGTGGGCGCGGTGCAGGCCGCGGCGATCGCCTCGGCCGCGTCCCCCGCCACGTCGGCGGAGCTCCCCGAGCGGCGCACCCAGCGGGACACCGTGCCGGCGAGCGCGTCGATGTCGCTGTCCAGCGGGGAGTCGTACTGCTTGTGGTACCCGGCGTGGTCACCGACGACGGTCACCATCGGGGTCGCGGCGCGGCGGGCGTTGTGCAGGTTGGCCAGCCCGTTGGCCAGCCCCGGGCCGAGGTGCAGCAGGACGCCGGCCGGCCGGCCGGTCATCCGGCCGTAGCCGTCGGCGGCCCCGGTCGCCACCCCCTCGAACAGGCAGAGCACGCCGCGCATCTCGGGGACGGCGTCGAGCGCCGCGACGAAGTGCATCTCGGAGGTGCCCGGGTTGCCGAAGCAGACGTCGACGCCGCCGTCGACGAGCGTCCGGATGAGGGCCTGCGCGCCGTTCACGCCGCACCCCCCGCTCGCTCGGAGCCTGCGTGGCGGCGATCACCCTGGGCACCCATGGAGGGCACCGTACGCAGCACCCCCCGCACGCCGGCGGGTGGGTTCAGCGACGGGTGCGGGTGGCGGCCGAGACCCGGGCGAGAGCGTCGGTGACGACGTCGGCGTCGGTGCCGAGCAGCGTCAGCAGGTGGGCGACGAGCTCGTCGTGCGTGGTGCAGGCCGCCGTCACCCGCGCCCGGCCGGCGGGGGTCAGCCGGGCGTGCAGCAGGCGCCGGTCGCCGTCGACCCGCTCCCGCACGACCAGCCCCTGGGCGACCAGGCGGTTGATCGTGCTGGTGACGCCCGGCCGGGAGAGGCCGACGGCTTCGGCCACCTCTCCCATCGAGGCCCGTTCCCCCGGTGACTCCGCGATGCGCCGCAGCGCCTCGAAGCCGGTGAGGGAGAGGTCGTGGTGGCGGTGGAGCGCGGAGTCGACCCGCCGGGTGATGTGGTCGTGCACCTGCACGATCCGCAACCAGGTCTCGGCGGGACGGGGGGCGGCTCCGGGAAGAGCGGCGGCGTCCCGGGGGACCCCGCGCGCGAGCGCGTCCTCGGACAGTGGCACGCGGTCAGGGTCCCCTGAACGGGCGACGGCGAAACCGACTCAGGCGGCGGAGGCGGATCCGACGGCGCGTCGGCCGGCGTGCTGCCGGCCGGCGACCGAGACGAGCCCGCCGGCGGTCGTGACGAGCGCCAGCGCGGCGATCGCCAGCGAGGCCAGCGAGACGACACCACGGGCGGGCGGCTCCTCCTCGACGGAGGCCGCCACCTGCAGCGCGACACCGGCGCTGACCGCGGAGTCGGCCCCGACCAGGTCGAGCGTGGCGGCACCCGCGGCGACCCCCTCGGGGATGCGGACGTCGACGCGGAAGGCCCCGCTGGGGTCCGCGGTCACGGTGGCCAGCACGGTCCCGCTGCCGTGGAGCAGCACGTCCACCCGCTCGCCGGGGATGAAGCCGGCGCCGCGCAGGACCACCGTGCCGCCCGGCTGCACGGGGGAACCCCCGCCCCGGGAGCCGGCCGGGACGAGCGCGCCCGCCTCCTCGGAGGTGCGGGGATGCCCGCCGGTCGTGGCCTCCGGGCTGGTCGGCGTCCCGGTGCCACCGGGGGTCGTCGGTGCGGGCGCCGTCGTGCCGGCGGAGGAGCCCGGGTCGGTGGGCTCCACCCCGGCGGTGGGCGGGGCCGGCGGAGGCGGCGGCGGGGACATGGCGACCTCGCAGTCCTCGACCGTGGGCCGGGTCAGCGTGTAGTCCGCCAGGTCGTCGACGAAGGTGTCCCCCGACCCGTCCTGGGCGGTGAACTCCAGCCGCGGGTCGATGGTCTCGCCCGGGGCGACGTCACCCGTCCGCAGCACCACGCTGCCGAGGGCCACGAGCACGGCCTCGTCCTCGCCCGAGGGCGTCCGCCCGGTGGCGAGCACGACGCTGTAGGGCACGGTGCCGGCGACGACCTCCACGACGATGCCGCCCGGTCGGCAGCTGGGGCCGTGGGTCACCCGCGCGTCGGGACGGGAGGGGTCGTCGAGGGCCTGCGCCGGGGCCGCACCGGCCACGGCGAGGCCGAGCAGGACGACGAGGAGGCCGGTCACCACACCGGCGGGGAGGGCACCGTGGCCCAACCGCGCCGACGTCGTCCACGTCGGCCCGGCGATCCGCCCGCAACCGCTGTTCAGCCCTGCTCCCCTTCCGATGCCCTCGAGTTCCAGGATGACGGAAGTGACGCTTCGTCGCTAGCCCGTTACGGGCGTGTCGCGCGTGTCGCGCGGTGTGTCGGCAGAAACCCGTCGATCACCCCACCAGGTGAACCCCCGGGGCCCCTGATGTCATCCCGCGCTACCCCGCATCCGGCGATCGCACGCGTGTCCTGGCCGGCCACCCGCCCCTGCCGCAGCACCCGTGAGCAGGGTCACTACGGTGGCCGGGTGACCGAAGCGGGCGCCGGCCGACGGCGGCAGAACGAGGTGTACCGGGCCGGCGTGTACGGCCGCTCCCCCCGGGTGCCGGTCGGCGTCCGGCGGCTGCAGGAGCGCGCCAAGCGGGCGCTCGACGCCCGGGCCTACGCCTACGTCGCGGGTGGAGCCGGCGACGAGGTGACCCAGCGCGCCAACCGCGCCGCCTTCGACCGCTGGGCCGTGGTCCCGCGGGTGCTGCGCGACGCCAGCGTGCGGGACACCTCCGTGGAGCTCTTCGGGCGCCGGCTGCCCGCCCCGCTGCTGCTGGGGCCGGTCGGGGCGCTGGAGCTGGTGCACCCGGAGGCCGACCTCGCCGTCGCCCGCGCCGCCGCGGCCACCGGCGTCCCGATGGTCTTCTCCAACCAGGGCTCGCGCCCCATGGAGGAGTGCGCCGCGGCGATGGACGGTTCCCCGCGGTGGTTCCAGCTGTACTGGTCGACCTCCGACGAGCTCGTGGAGAGCCTCGTCCACCGCGCAGAGAAGGCCGGCTGCGAGGCGCTGGTGGTCACCCTCGACACCACGATGCTGGGTTGGCGCCCGCGGGACCTGGACCTCGGCCACCTGCCGTTCGCCCTCGGCAAGGGGATCGCGCAGTACACCTCCGACCCGGTGTTCCGCCGCCTCGTCGAGGAGCGGGCCGCCGCGGCCGGCCCGCGGGAGCCCCAGCCGAGGCCCACCCCGGCCGCCGTGCGTGCGCTGGTCACGATGGCCCGCGCCTGGCCGGGGCCGTTCCGCGAGAACCTGCGCTCACCGCTCCCCCGCGCCGCCGTCGAGACGTTCCTGGCGATCTACTCGCGGCCCTCCATCAGCTGGGCCGACCTCGCGTGGCTGCGCGCCCGCACGGAGGTGCCCATCCTGCTCAAGGGCGTCCTGCACCCCGACGACGCGCGCCGCGCGCTGGACGAGGGCATGGACGGCGTCGTCGTCAGCACCCACGGCGGGCGGCAGGTCGACCGGTCGATCGCCGCGCTGGACGCGCTGCCCGACGTCGTCGCGGCCGTGGGCGACCGGGCGCCGGTGCTGCTCGACAGCGGCATCCGCAGCGGCGCCGACGTCTTCACCGCCGTCGCCCTGGGGGCCCGTGCGGTGCTGCTCGGCCGGCCCTTCGCCTGGGGGCTCGCGCTGGCGGGCGAGGCGGGGGTGCGCCAGGTGGTCGAGGACGTCGTCGGGGAGTTCGACCTGACGCTGGGCCTGACCGGGCACACCGCCGTCGACCAGCTCGGCCCGGAGGTCCTGCGCCGCGTCGGCTGACCGACCCGGACGGATCGGTACCGCGGGTTGACGACGCCTGTGGCCTGGGTCACAGTAGGGGCGGGCGGGGGAAGCCGGGAAACAGTGGCTACCCACTGCTGGGTAGACCGACCAACGCGGCCAGACCGCCAGGACCGGCCCCCCGCCCCTCACCCTCTCGCCCCACCCGCTCTCACTGCACCGCGTCCGGCGGCGTCGTCGGCTCGGCGGGCGGCTCTGCCGGTGGCCGGGGCGGCTCCGGCTCGCCCGGCGGGGGCGGCGGCGGTTCCGGCGCGGGCGGCGGCGGGGGCTCCGGCGCGGGCGGCGGCGGCGGCTCCGGCGCAGGCGGGGGCTCCGGCGCAGGCGGCGGCGGCTCCGGCGCGGGCGGCGGGGGCTCCGGCGCAGGCGGGGGCGGCGGAGGCGGCGGCGGGGGTTCCGGCGCAGGCGGGGGCGGCGGCGGCGGAGGCGGCGGCGGCGGCGGAGGCGGAGGCGGCGGCGGCGGCGGCGGGTTCCAGCGGGCGCCGTTGCTGACCAGGACCGTCACGGCCTGGGTCCGGTCCAGGATCGCCCCGGGCCCGGGGTCGACGCGGACGACGACGCCCGGCGGGCGGGCGCTGTCGACGGGCACGACGCTCGCCGTCAGGTCCCGTGAGCCCAGCAGGCCGCGACAGCGGTCGGCGGACCGGCCGACGCACCCACCCGGCACCGTCTCCCGGGTGCCCTGCACGTAGAACGGGTCGGCCGGCGGGAACGGCACCGGTTCCCGCGCGCTGAGGATCGGCTGCATGGCGTCGTGCCAGATCTGCGCGGGGACACCCCCGCCGAAGCCGCCGACGTCCTCGTTGCGCACCGGGTTGTAGACCATCACGCTCGCCGCGACCTGCGGGGTGTAGCCGACGAAGGTGACGGAGAAGTTGTCCTGCGTGGTGCCGGTCTTGCCGGCGATCTGGTGGCCGGGGACGTAGGCCCGGCGGCCGGTCTGGCCGGGGAAACCCGGCTCGACGTCCTTGCGGAGGGCCTGGTTGAGCGTGTGCGCGAGTCCGGGGGCCACCACCTCCGCCTCGCACCGCGGGCCGCCGAGCGGCTGCCCGTCCTCGCCGAGCAGCGGCTGGCCGTCGCGGTCGAGCACCCGGCTGATCGGCGTCGGGGCGCAGCGGGTACCGCCGGCGGCCAGGGTCGCGTAGGCGTTCGCCAGGTGCAGGGGGCTGGTGGCCTCG
The DNA here is from genome assembly GCF_054050875.1 of Blastococcus sp. SYSU DS0541. NCBI lineage: Bacteria > Bacillati > Actinomycetota > Actinomycetes > Geodermatophilales > Geodermatophilaceae > Blastococcus > Blastococcus sp. SYSU DS0541. The sequence goes on from NZ_JBJHAD010000012.1 coordinate 98,065, forward strand.
GCGCCGAAGGTGAACGAGCCGCGGTTCTCGGCGATGACCTGGTCGGCGACCGGGTCGAGGGAGGCCAACCCCAGCCGCTGCGCCATGCGCACCGGCGCCTCGACGCTGCCCAGTTGGTCCTCCAGCGCGAGGAAGTAGGTGTTGGAGGACATGTACAGCGCCTGCTCCATGTCCAGCTGCTGCCGGTAGCGCCCGGCGTTCCGGACCTCGTAGGGTCCGTCGCCGTCGCGGTACACCGTCGACACGTACGGGTCCGGCGTGGTGATCACGTGGTCCAGCCCGAAGCCCTGCTCGAGCGCGGCGGCCGCGGTGAACACCTTGTAGGTCGACCCGGTGCCCTGACCGGCCACCACGTTGAGGTTGACCGTCGTCTTCGCCGGGTCACCCTCGGCGGCGCCGAAGAGCCGGTTGACCGCCATGGCGAGGACCCGGCCGGTCCCCGGCTCCACCGCGGTGTAGATGCCGGCGCGCGAGTCCTCCCTCGCCAGGGCGTTCAGGACGGCGGCGTCGCCCGCCCGCTGCATCGCCGGGTCCAGGGTCGTCTCGACGGTGAGGCCGCCGGTCTCGATCCGCTCGCGCGAGATGCCGAGGACGCCGGTCAGGTAGTCCATGGCGTAGTCGCAGAAGAACGCCCCGAGCCGCACCTCGCGGCAGCCGCGCGGGTCCCCTGGTCCGGGTGCCAGGACGACGGGGCCGCTGCGGGCCTCGGCGACTGCAGCGGGATCCGCCAGGCCGAGCTCCTCCATCCGCGCGAGGACGACGTCGCGGCGCTCGGTGGCCCGCTCGGGGGCGACGAAGGGGTCGTACTGGGCGGGGCTCTGCACCAGGCCGGCGAGCGTGGCCGCCTGCGCGAGGGTCAGCGCGTCCGGCGTCACCCCGAAGTAGGTCTCGGCCGCGGCAGCGATGCCGTAGGCGCCGGCACCGAAGTAGACCCGGTTGAGGTAGCGGGTGAGGATCTCGTCCTTCGTGTACTCCTGCTCCAGCGCCAGGGCGAGCTGGGCCTCCCGCAGCTTGCGGCCGATGCTCTCGTCGGTCGCGGCCTGCCGGGCTTCGGGGTCGGTCGCCGTCTGGACCCGGATCTGCTTGACCAGCTGCTGGGTCAGGGTCGAGCCGCCCTCGACCACCTCGCCGGCGCTGAGGTTCCGCAGCAGCGCGCGGGCCAGGCCCTTCCCGTCGACGCCGTTGTGCGAGTAGAACCGGCTGTCCTCGATCGCCACCAGCGCGTCCTTCATCACCGGGGCGATCGCCTCGCTGGGGACGACCGTGCGGTTGCGCCGGTAGAACTCGGCGATGAGGGAGCCGTCGGCGGCCAGCACCCGGGTGTTGCTCGGCGGCGTGCGGTCGAGGAGCTCGTCCCCGACCGGCCGCATCAGCTCGGCGCCCGCGCGCGTGGCCATGGTGGCGCCGCCCACCAACGGGAGGGCGAACCCGGCGAGCAGCGCCCCGGCCAGCACGACCGCCAGCGCGAGCTTCAGCAGTGCGCTCGACCGCCGGCGACGCCGCACCGGCGCCTCCTCCACCCCGGGCAGGGGCAAGCCGTCTTTGACGGGACGGGGCGACACGGAACTCCTCGGCGCAGGGGGCAGCGGCGGCTCCCACGCGGAGCGGGACCACGTCCCTCGGTACCCCGCGATCGGCGCGGTGCCAGCTGGCGGACCGATCTGTCACACGATCGCAAAGAGCCTCCGCCACGCGTCCGGGCACGGCTCCGGCTCAGTCGGTGGAGAGCACGAGGGGCTCGTCCACCACCTCGCGGCGGGGCACCGGCACCGCCGCGGGCACCACCCGCACCGGTTCACGGTGGCCCGACGGCAGCCAGCCCAGCCAGCGCGGCAGGTACCAGTTGCGCTCCCCCAGCAGCTGCATCACCGCGGGCAGCAGCAGCGCCCGGACGACGGTGGCGTCCAGCAGGACGGCGACCGCCAGCCCGAGCCCGATCTGCTTCATGCTCGTCATCGACAGCGTCACGAAGGTCAGGAAGACGAAGACCATGATCACCGCGGCGCTGGTGACCACCCCCGCCGACGAGGTGATCCCCTGCGCGACGGCGTCCTTCGTGGCCAGCCCGCGGTCCCGGGCCTCGCGGATCCGGCTGAGGATGAAGACGTGGTAGTCCATCGACAGGCCGAAGAGGATCACGAACAGGAACAGCGGGATCCAGTTCACGATCGCCCCGGTCCGGTCCAGGTCGACGAGGTCCGCGCCCACGCCCTCCTCGAACACCAGCACCATCACGCCGTAGGCGGCGGCCACGCTGAGCAGGTTGAGCACGATGGCGGTGATCGCGACGGTGACCGAGCGGAACGAGACCAGCAGCAGGAGGAAGGCCAGCACCAGGACGAAGCCGAACACCCACGGGGTGCGCTCGGCCATCAGCTCGTCGAACGCCACGGAGTAGGCCGTGCCGCCGGTGACCACCGCGGTGACGCCGTCCACCGCACCGACGGTCGCCGGCACGACCTCGTCGGCGAGGGTCGCGAGGGCCTCGCGCGAGGCCTGCTCCTCGCCGTCCCCGACCAGCGGCACCCCGACGACGGCGACGGTGCCCGCGTCGTTGGTCTCCACGTTGATCGGCTCGTTCATCTGCCCGCTGGCCAGGGCGCGCTCGCGTAGCTCGGCGATGGCGGCCTGCACCGGCGGGGCGGTGACGTCGGGCGCCTCGACCACCACCTCGGCGGGGGCGGGACCGCCGGGGAACGCCTCGGTGATCCGGTTGTAGGTCTGGATGACCGCGAGGTCCTGCGGCAGGTCCTGGACGCCCTCGGCGCGCAGGTCCATCGACAAGGCCGGGACGGCGAGGCCGATCAGCGCGCCGCCGGCCAGGAGCGCGGCGACGAGCGGACGGCGCAGCACCGCGCCGAGGACCACGGGCCAGAACCGCCCCGTCCGGTCGGCGGTGCGGCGGCGCACGAACGGCAGCCGACCCTTCTCGACCCGGTCGCCGAGCCAGGCCATCATCGCCGGCAGCACCGTCAGCGAGCCGAGCACCGAGCACGCGACGACCAGGATCGTGGCCGAGGCGACGCCGGTGAAGACCGAGAAGCCGGTGAGGAACATGCCGGCCATCGCCACCATGACGGTGATGCCGGAGATGAGCACCGAGTGCCCGGAGGTGGCGGCGGCGACGTCCAGGGCGTCGACGGGGCCCGCGCCCTTCGCCCGCTCCTCGCGCTCCCGCTTGAGGTAGAAGAGCGAGTAGTCGACGCCGACGGCCAGGCCGATGAGCAGCATGACGATGGACGCGGTCTGGTCGACGTGCCAGATCTGGCTGGTGAGGCTCAGCAGGCCGAGCGCGCCCACGAAGGCGGTCAGCGCGAAGACCAGCGGGAGGACGGCGGCGACGAGCGCGCCGAAGGTCAGCAGCAGCACGGCGAGCGTGATCGGGATGGAGAGCAGCTCGGCCCGCTGGAAGTCCGCGTCGAGGGTCTCGGACAGGGCGACGTCGGCGCTGGTGCCGCCGAACTGCTCCACTCGGACGCCGTCGTGCTCGGCCGCCACCGCGGCGACCGCGGCCTGCACGGGGGCGATCTGCACGGCGGCGGCGTCCGGGGTCCCGGCGAGGTCGAAGGTGACCAGCGCGGAGCGGCTGTCGGCGGAGACCAGCGGGGCGCCGTCGAGCGGGCTGACCAGGTTCGTCACCTCCGGGGTGGCGCGCAGCTCGTCGACGAGGTCGGTGAGCGCGGCGGTGGCGGCGGCCTCGGGCACGTCGGCGTCGCGCTGCACCAGCACCATCTCCGACGCCGGCTCCTCCCAGCCGTTGGCGTCGAGGATCTGCTGCGCCCGGGCGGGCGCGCCGATCGCCTGCTCGGCCGAGGTCAGCTGCGCCTGGGGCACGACCGCCCCGACGGCGACGGCGGCCAGCACGAAGGCCAGCCAGCCGAACACCGCCGTCTTCCGGTGGCGAGCGCTCCACCGGCCGACCCTGCCCGCGATGTTGCGGGATCCATCCATCGTCGTCTCCTGTCGCGTGCGGGTGCCCGCAGGTCGATCCGCCGGCGGGGGCGCGCGCGCCCATCCCGTCAGCTGGTCGGTCGGGGGTCGGGGCGGCCCGACCATGGGGGCGCGTCCCGTCGGCGGAGAGACTTCCGGAGGAGCCGTGGCCGAACATCAGGGAAACCCCTGAGCCCGTCCCTGATCTTGGTCGAGACCCGGCCAGGGTCCGCGCCGGGGGTCCGGCGTGACTCCTCACCCGTGGGCGGGCAGCCCGGCGATGCGGTCGGGAACCGCGGTCGCCCAACCATGCGCACTCGTGGGGCATCAGCGGCCGATGGCCCCGAGCCAGCAGCACTCGACCGAGCCGAGCGGTGGTGCGATCCCGCGGGTGGGTCGCTCAGCGGCGCAGCGCCGGACCGGTCGTCGTGTCAGTCGTGGTCGGCGATCAGCCGGCCGGCCGGTGGAGCTGGTTCAGCGATGCGACCGACTCCAGGGTGGGGCCGAACCCGATCGGCGCGTGCTGCAGGTAGTGCGTCCGCGCGGTGCCGGCCGCCGAGTAGATGCCCTGCTTGATGTAGACCGACTGGTCGACGTACAGGTTGGCGACCTTCTCCGACAGCACCTTCTCCCCCTGGTGCCAGACCTCGATCAGCCCCGTCGTGGGGTCCGGGGACCACACGAAGCGGACCGTGAGGTCGTTCCAGGCACCCTTGTCGATCGCGCCCAGGTCGAAGGTCTCGACGTACTGCGCGTCACCGGCGACCCGGCCGCCGGCACCGCCGCGGACGTCGACCATGAGGTGCTCGTCGACGTCGGACCAGAAGTGGACGTTCGGGTTGCCCGAGTTCACCGTCTGGTGCCACTGGGTGAAGATGAGGAACTGGCCGCGCTCGTCCCAGTCGTGGTCCGCCGGGAAGAACGTCGACCAGGCCCAGTACTGCTCGTCGCCGGGACGCACGTCGCCGGAGTCGGCGATCGAGTCGCGCACCTCGGATCGCAGGGTGCCGCTGGTGCCGTTCCAGCCGGTGTCCCCGGGGTGGACCGTGAAGAAGGCCGTCCGGGAGCTGCCGGGGTACGGGTTCTCCGTGGTGAGGCCCTGGGTGTCGGACCGCAGGGAGTGGACCTCGTCCCACGGGTCCGGGAGCAGGCCCGTGGACGCCTCGTAGCCCCAGACCCGGGTGGGCAGGGAGGGGGACTGCTCGGGCTCCGTCGCCGGCGGCGTCGGCGGCTCGGTGGGAGTCGGCTCGGTGGGAGTCGGCTCGGTGGGAGTCGGCTCCGTGGGAGTCGGCTCGGTGGGAGTCGGCTCGGTGGGAGTCGTCGTCGGCTCGGTGGGAGTCGTCGTCGGCTCCGTCGGCGGGGTCGTCGGCTCGGCGGGGAGCGTGGCCGGCGTCGACGGCTGGCCACCCGGGAAGACCTGCACCGGCTCGGTGCGAGCGCCCTGCGTCTTGGCGGAGTCGCGGGCCACGACGACGAACGAGTAGGCCGGGGTCGACAACGGCAGGCGCGGCGAGGTCCACGACGTGCCGGTCGTGGAGCCGACCAGGCGCCCGGCGTCGCTCCGTGTGACGTCGATGACGACGTAGTCGCGGGCTCCGGCCACGCCCGACCAGTCGAGCACCGCCCGCTGGGCGACGACGTCACCGGTGAGGTCGGCGGGCGCGGGGAGCACGGTGGCGACCTGGGTCTGCGATGCCGTGGGGCGCGGTGCCGCGAGAGCGGCGCCGGCGAACCCGGTGCCACCGATCACGGTCATGGCGGCCAGGACGGCCAGGGTGCGCTTGTTCACGACGTCGGTCCTCACATCCGGTCGAGCACGGCGGGTGCGACCCGCACCGGCCCGGCGCGGCGAGCCGGAGCGGGGGGCGCCGTGACGATCCCACACGCAGAGTAGTGAAGCAACTACTCAGTGCGGCGTCAGGTGCGTGGCGTCGCGTCGCACGGCCGGGTGCTCGTCGCCGCGGGCGTCCGCGCCCGCGAGCGCACGGTCGTGCGACCTCGTGACGATCAGCGCGCGATGGGCCCGAGCTCGCCCCAGCGGCCGAGGACGCAGCCGGAGCCGCCCCGGACCAGGGCCGGCGGGCCGGCCGCCGCGCGCCGCGCCTCGGAGCCGCGGCCGCCCGCGGACGAGGCGGCAGGGCGTGGCATACGAAGCGGCCCCGCACTTCCGTCGAAGTGCGGGGCCGCTCGGTGTCTCAACCAGACGTGCACCCGAAGGGATTCGAACCCCTAACCTTCTGATCCGTAGTCAGATGCTCTATCCGTTGAGCTACGGGTGCGTGTGTTCAGTTGTCGTGCGCGGAGGCTCCGGGATTTGAACCCGGGATGGGGATTAACCCAAACCGCATTAGCAGTGCGGCGCCATAGACCGGACTAGGCGAAGCCTCCCGGGGCTCGAGTCGCCTCGGAACCACCGAGGAAAGAGACTACCAGCGCCCCGCGGCCGGTTGTCCCGGGGGTCGGGGCGTCCCGTCCGCCGACCGACGAGTGCAGCCACTCGGGCCGGCGCGATCAGGCGGCGACCGGCTCCCGACGGACGGCGGCGGCGCGCGGCCCACGCCCGGGCACGAGGGTGACGGCGACGGCCGCGGCCGCTCCCGCGCACGCCAGCACGAGCGCACCGGACACCCCGGCGGAGGTCTCGATCAGCGCACCACCGAGAGCCGCGCCCACGGCCGAGGCCCCGACGGTGATCGTGGACAGCCAGGTGAACGCCTCGGTGGTGGCGTGCACGGGGGCGAGCGAGCCGACCAGAGAGTTCTGCACGGTCAGGGTGGGCGCGATCGCCGTCCCCCCGAGGAACAGCAGCACGCCGAGCGCCCACGGGCTCGAGACCCAGGCCAGCGGGGCGAGGCCGATGGTCACACCGAAGAGCAGCCAGCGGTACTGCCGCGGCAAGGAGGCGCTCATCACCCGCGCACCGAACCAGAGGCCGCCGGCGACCGAGCCGAGCGCCCACACGGCCAGCAGCACCCCGGACATCCCGGGCGTGCCGATGGAGTCGGCGAAGGCAGGGATGGCGACCTCCAGCGCGCCGAAGCCGAGCATCAGGCCCGACCCGCTGGCGAGCACGCGCGGCATGCCCGGGGCGAGCACGGTGGAGAAGAGGCTCGCCGACGGCGCCACCTCCGGCACCCACGAGCGAGCGGCCCCGGCGACACCGACGGCTCCCACGACGGCGAGCGCGCCGGCCACCCCGACCGCCCAGGACGGCGCGGCCAGCACCGCCAGCGTGGCGACGAGGGCGGGGCCCACCACGAAGACCAGCTCGGTGGCGGTGGCGTCGAGGGCATACGCGGTGGACCGGCGCTGGGGGTCGGTGCGCGACCACAGGGCGCGGACGGTCCCCGACACCAGCGGCGTGGTGGCGCCGGCCAGGGCCGAGGCGGCGACCACGGCGAGGTCGGACGCGCCGCCGAGGGTCACCGCCACCAGCAGCGCGAGCAGCAGCGGGTAGAGCGCCGCCTGGGTCAGCAGGATCCGGCGCGGCCCCCGCCGGTCGGCCAGCCGGCCGAGGACCGGGGCCATGATCGCCGAGGCGATGCCGAGCGTGGCCGCCGCGAGGCCGGCGATCGCGTACGAGCCGGTCTGCTGCTGCACCATGAGCAGGAGCGCCAACGGCACCATGGCCGACGGCAGACGACCGGCGAAGCCGCCGAGGAGGAGCACCGGGGCGGAGGGAAGCCGCCAGACGGCGAGGTAGGCACGCACGCTTGCACTCGTTTCACACTGCAGGGAATCGGAACAGTAGGCGGTCAAAGACCGTTGACCGCCTACGCAGTCCCGAGACTAGGGACGAAACGGTAGGGAGTCAATTGGACTACGACACCTACGGGTCGACCGCGGTCGAGCTGGCCATCGATCTGGCCAACGCCGACCTCGAGCCCGACGACGGTGTGGCGCTGTTCCTGGCGTCCCACGGCGAGTGGTTCACGGCCGGGACGTCGCTGGACCTCAGCTCCTCCGACGTCGAGAAGGCCGCCGTCACCGCGCGGCTGGTGCGCGCCGTCGCGCTGGCCGAGTCGCAGGCCGACGTCCTCACCCGGCTCAACGAGCTGCTCGCGCTGGCCCGCCCCCGGCCCTACGCCACCGACCACGACGGCGAGCTGCACCTGCACTACGCCCGCCCCGACGCCCCCGCCCTCGAGCAGCTGACGACGACGGTCGCGATGGGGCTCTCGCAGGTGGTCGTGCAGCACGGCTGGCAGCGCCTGGGCGTGTGCTCGGCCGAAGGTTGCGACGACGTCTACGTCGACACCTCGCGGAACGCCAGCCGCCGCTACTGCTCCAACACCTGCGCGAGCCGGTCGACCGTCGCCGCCTACCGCGCCCGCCAGAAGAGCTGACCCCGCCATGATCAGGGAACCTGATCATGGCGTGTCCTCCCTCAGCGCCCACCGTGAGGGAGGACGCTCGACGATCAGGTGAGCTGATCGTGGCCGGGGTGGTTAGCGTCCGGGCGTGCGCTTCCCTCGCGACCTCGACGCGCGGCTGCACGCCTGGATCGGCGAGCTGCCCACCACCCCGGCCGACCGGTGGCTGCGCCGGCTCTCGACCGCCGCCGACCACGGGAAGCTCTGGCTGCTGATCGCGCTGGCCCTGGGCGGACGGCGTGGTCGGCTGCGCCGGGGCGCACTGCACGGCACCGCCGCGATGGCGCTCACCAGCGCGCTGGTCAACGCCGTCCTCAAACCGCTCTTCGGCCGGGTCCGCCCCGACCTGGAGAACCTGCGCACCGAGCGCCGGCTGCGCCGCGAGCCCGGGAGCCTGTCCTTCCCCAGCGGGCACTCGGGCTCGGCCGCCGCGTTCGTCACCGGCATGGCGCTGGAGTCGCCTGCCGCCGGCGCCGCGCTCGCCCCGCTGGCCTTGGGCATCGGCTACTCGCGGGTGCACGTCGGCGTGCACTACCCCGGCGACGTGCTGGCCGGGCTGGCGGTGGGCGGCGCGGTGGCCGCGTCGGCGCGGCGCCTCCGTGACCTCAGGCCGGAGTGAGGAACCGGTCGAACAGGAAGCCGGTGGCCTGCGCCTGCAGGTACTTCTCCCCGACGTCGATCGCCCAGTCCTGCGCCGTCCAGGTGCGGGGCGCGTAGACGCCGAGCGCGGTGGCCAGCGCGACGTCGGCGGGGTAGACCACCGCGAAGACGGCGTTGACGGCCTTCTGGCCACGGAGGCCGCACCGGGCGGCGACCGCGTGCGCGGTGCCCCACATGCCGCCGAGGGAGAAGTGGGAGGCGTAGTTGAGGGCGGTGCGCCCCGACTGCGTCGACGGGTGCACCGGCAGCACCCGCTCGGCCATCTGCGCGGGCGCGAAGCTTGCCGACCGCCCGGTGAGCGGCATCTCGACGAGCTTCTGGAACGCGGTCATCACGACGGTGCCGGCGACGCCGGCGAGGACGCCGCGGCCGAGCAGGGAGGAGAGACCGGAGGAGGACATCGCCCGGGCCTACCCGGCGCGCCGCGCGGGACACCTGACCCTCGGGCGCCCGCCGCCGGCCCCGCCCGTGCGACCCCGGTGATTGCCGGGTGGATCTTCGGGGCAGTGCACCGTGCGACTGCCCCCAGACCCTCCGAGGAAAGAGGTTCCCCATGCTGGTTCGCCGGATCGCGCGGCCCCTGCTCGCCACCCCCTTCATCTACGGAGGCATCAGCACCCTGCGCAAGCCGCAGGACCGCGTGGCGGGGGCGCGCCCGGTGGTCGAGAAGATCGCCGAGACCGCCGACAAGCAGCTGCCGGTGCAGCTGCCCCGGGACGTCGAGCAGTGGGTGAAGGCCGACGCGGCGATCAAGGTCGCCGCCGGCACGCTGTTCGCGCTGAACAAGTTCCCGCGGCTGACGGCCATCGTCCTGTCGGCCTCGATCGTGCCCACCACGCTGGCCGGGCACCGTTTCTGGGAGCACGACGACCCGACGGAGCAGTTCGGGCAGATCTCGAACTTCGTCAAGAACACCGGCCTCTTCGGCGGCCTGCTGCTGGCCGCCGTCGACACCGAGGGCAAGCCGTCGGTGGGCTACCGCACGCGCCGGGCCGCGAAGCGTGCCGCCGACGTCACGGAGAAGAACTACGAGAAGGCCACCAAGCGCGCGATGAAGGCGCAGAAGAAGGCCACCCGCACGGCGGGCAAGAAGGCCGGCAAGAAGACCGGCAAGGGAGCCCTGAAGGTGTTCAGCTGAGCACCCCGCTCCCACCCGCGGCCGCGCTCCGGAGGATCGCCTTCCTCCTGGAGCGCGGCCGCGAGGCCAGCTACCGCGTGGCCGCCTACCGGACGGCCGCGGCGATCGTCGACGCCCTGGACGACGCCGAGCTGGACCGCCGCATCCGCACGAACACGCTGAAGGACCTCAAGGGCATCGGCCCGAAGACGGCGACGGCGATCGCGCAGGCCCACCGCGGCCAGGTACCCGAGGCGCTGGCGTCGCTGGAGGAGGCGTACGCCGGTGAGCTGCCGGCCGCCGAGGAGGTCGCCGCCTTCCGCGCCGCGCTCCGGGGCGACCTGCACGCCCACTCCGACTGGTCCGACGGCGGCAGCCCGATCCGGGAGATGGCCGAGGCCGCGATGGCGCTCGGTCACGAGTACCTGGCGCTCACCGACCACTCCCCCCGTCTCACGGTGGCCAACGGCCTGAGCCCCGAGCGGCTGGAGCAGCAGCTCGACGTCGTCGCCGCGCTCAACGAGGAGCTGGCGCCGTTCCGGATCCTCACCGGCATCGAGTGCGACATCAACGTCGACGGCAGCCTGGACCAGACCGACGAGCTGCTGGGCCGGGTCGACGTCGTCGTCGCGAGCGTCCACTCCGACCTGCGCGCCGACGCCCGGTCCATGACGGCGCGGATGCTCGCCGCCGTCGCCAACCCGCACACCGACGTCCTGGGACACTGCACCGGGCGGCTGGTCATCGGGCGCCGGCAGCGCAACGGCACGCAGAAGCCGCGGCCGGAGAGCCGGTTCGACGCCGAGGCGGTGTTCTCGGCCTGCGTCCAGCACGGCACGGCGGTGGAGATCAACAGCCGCCCCGAACGGCTGGACCCGCCCCGGCGGTTGCTCACGCTGGCGGTGGAGCTCGGCTGCGAGTTCGCCGTCGACACCGACGCGCACGCGCCCGGCCAGCTGGACTGGCAGTCCAACGGCTGCGAGCGGGCGGTCGAGTGCGGCGTCCCGGTGGACCGCGTGATCAACACACGCACCGCCGACGACCTGCTCGCCTGGACCGCGGGCTGACGGCTCGCTCCCCGCAGCGTCCGCCTCGATCACGCGCGGCGGCAGACCGGATCCGAGGGGTCGGGATGGCTCGTTCCGCACGCGACGACGGGGCCCGGGGCGCCCCGAGGAGGCGGCAGGCGACCGACGAGCGGCCCGCGCGCTGACGCCGCGGGCCCCTGGTTCAGCGGGCCGGCTTCTCCAGCGGCGCGACCGGCTCCAGACCGTAGGCGTCGTCCGCCCGGCGCATCGCCCAGTCGGCGGGCAGCACCAGGCGCGGCGCGACACCGACCAGGACCGCCATGAGGAGCGCGACGCCGGCCAGCGCCTCCCCCGACTCCTCCACGAAGGTGGCGGCGACGCGCAGCGAGGCGGGGGCGAGGGCGGAGAGGGCCGAGAGGCCGACGGCGGCGACGCCGTAGCCGGCGAGGCTGCCCAGCACCCGGCGCCGGTCACGGCGCTCGGTGCGGCTGAGGAAGAAGAGGGCGCCCACGACGGCCAGGGCGGCGAGCGCGCTGAGGGCGATGGCCGCGGGCCGGCCGACGGCGGCGTCCAGCCGGGCCATCGCGTCGGCGTGCACGGTCCCGCCGGCCTTGACCGACGCGATGCCGGCCGAGACCAGCCCGACGGCCAGCCACCAGGTGCGGCGGCCGGGGTTGCGGGCGGCGCCGGCGACGGCGGCGACCGCGGCGACGGCGAAGAGCCCGGCCACGAACAGGCGGGGCAGGGAGAGCGGGGCGTCCATGGAGAGGGCCTGGGCGGCGGGGCCCGTGGCCCCGTTCAGGCTCAGCACGAAGCCGGTGGCCATGAGCACCACCGCGGCGGCGGCCAGCCCGATCCCGACCGGCGGCAGCGGGACGGCGCGGCGGCGGGTGCGCGCGGCGGTGGCTACGGGGGCGGTCGCGGGGGCGGTCGCGGGGGCTCGGCCCGCCGGGACGGACGCCTCCTGCTGGTCCGCGTGCCGGATGACCCGGCCGATCACGATCCCGAGCACGACGGCGATCGCCGTCCAGACGACCAGTCCGCCGACGATCCAGGCCCACCACACGCGCTGATCATCGGCACGGCGGCGGCAGAACTTGACCCTCCAGCCCGCGTGTCGCCACGAGCGGGGCGGAGGGGTCAGCTGGGACCGGCGAGGTGGCGCCGCAGGGCCTCGCGTCCGTGCAGCGGCGCCAGCCCCCCGTTCATCGGCCACCGGGCGACGCCGTTCCGACTCCCTCCGGTCACCGAGAGTGAGGCCGGGCCGCACGGGGCCGCTGTTCACCCGCGCGCCACCCGGGCCCGGTTCCCCTCACCCACACTTCGGGCCGAAGGTGTCCTCGAGAGGAGCCACAGGGGGTTCGCATGTCCATCGGTCGGCCGTGGGGCCACGCGCGGGAGCCGCGCGGCCTCCGCACGCCGCCGGCCGGACCCGCCCGCTGGTCCTGGCGCCTGCTGGTGACCACGTTCCTGCTCCTGGGCGCCTGGGCGCTGCTCGGCGCCACCGCCGACGACGCGGCGCTTGCCGACGCCGGAGAGCCCCCGGAGGGCGACACCTCCGTCGTCGAGCCGGCCGGTGAGGGGACGACGCCGCCCGACGACGCGGCCGGTCCCCCTCCGGGTGCGCCCGTCGACCCGCCCCCGGACCCCGCGGAGCCGCCGCCCGTGCCGGCCGACCCGCCCCCGACCGTGCCGGCCGCCCCGCCGCCGGCGCCCGCCGACCCCCCGCCCGCACCCGCGGACCCGCCGCCGGTCACCGACCCGCCGCCCGCCGAGGAGCCGCCCGCCGAGGAGCCGCCCGCGGAGGAGGTCCCGGCCGCGCCCGAGCCGCCGCCCGCCGCGGAGGTCCCGCCGGAGCCGGCCCCCGTCACCGACGTCCCGGCCACGGACACCCCCGCCGCGGAGACCCCGGCCACCGAGACCCCGGCCACGGAGACCCCCGCCGTCGTCGAGACCCCGGCCACCGACACCTCCGCCGACGTCGAGACGCCGGCCACCGACACCCCCTCCACCGGCACCGCGTCGACCGACGTCCCCGTCACCGAGCCCCTCGCTCCCGCCGAGGTGCCCGCCGACCTGCCCGCCGAGGGCACGGAGGAGACCGAGCCGGCGCCCGCCGATCCCGCGGCGGCCGACGAGTCGGCCGGCCCGACTCTGCTCACGGTCACGGTCTCGGTCACTGCTGTGGAGGCGGCGCTGATCGCGGCCCCGTCGCCGGTCACGACCCTCACGGCCCCCTGCCCGGAGCCCGGCGCCGTCACCGTCTCGTCGACGCCTCCGTCGGGCGGCGGGGCGGCGGTGGTCCGCGCAACCGGGCTCGCCACGGCCGCACCGGCGGACGACCCTGCTCCGGAGCGCGCGCCACCGGTCCGCCGACCTGCTCCCCCGGCTCCTCCGGCGACGCCGGTCGCACCGGTGCCGGCGTCCGCCCCCGGCGGCCCCGCCTCGGCCTCGGTGTCGGGCGGCGGGTCGTGCGGGACCGGCCACACCGATCACGCCGACGCCGCGCTCGCGGTGCTCGACGCGGGCTTCCCCGCCTTCCTCGTCGGCTCGATCCGGGCCGCTCGCGGGCACGACGCCGCCCTCCTGGGCCGCATCGACGAGCCGGGTGCCAGCCCCGACTGACGGGCGCACCCCCTCGTCCTGCCCCGCCGGTCCCTCGATCGGCTCGTCGACCAGTCCATGACCCGCACGCGCGCGACCTCTCCCGGTGCGCTTCTCCGCACCGGGCGCCGGATCGCCGTTCGCACCGCAGGGAACTCACGCGATGAGCAGTGAAGCCATTCCGTCCGAACACCTCACCCAGCACCCGTCTGCGCCGCTGCCGGGGCTGCCGCGGCCGGATCCGCTGCGGGGAGCCGGTACCGCCGCGCGGCGAGCGTGGCGCGGTCCCTACGTCCGCCGGCTGGTGGTCTGGGACGCCCTCTGCGCGAGCGCGGCCGCCGGGAGCGGTCTGCTCGCCCGCTTCGCCCCGCCGGACGTCGGCGCCACGAACGCCTCCCTGGCCATCGCCGTGGCCCTGCCGGCCGTGTGGGTCTTCGCCATGGTCGTCGCGCGCAGCTACGAGAGCCGCTACCTCTGGGAGGGCCCGGAGGAGTTCCGCCGGGTCTTCTTCGCCGCCGCGCTGCTGCTCGCCATCGTGGGCACGGTCTCGTGGGGGCTGAAGCTGGAGGTGGCCCGCGGCTTCGTCGTCGTCGCCCTCCCGCTCGCCACCCTGCTCACCCTCGCCCACCGCCAGGCGCACCGCTCCTGGCTGCACCGCCAGCGGGCGCACGGCCGCTTCCAGCAGACGACGCTGCTCGTCGGTCACCGCAACGGCGTCGCGGCGCTCCGCGAGCAGCTGCACCGCGAGGCCGACCAGGGCTACCGGGTGATCGGCTACTGCATGCCGCACGGCTCGGGCCGCAGCAGCGGCCCCGGCGGGCTGCCGGTGCTCGGCGGCCTGGGTGAGGTCGTCGACGTCGTCGAGCGGTACGAGGTCGACACCGTGGCCGTGCTGCCCTCCCCCGAGCTGGACGGCGCGGCGCTGCGCCGGCTGGGCTGGGAGCTCGAGAAGACCGAGGCCGACCTGCTGCTCGCGCCGTCGGTCTCGGAGGTCGTCGGGCCCCGCATCCGGGTGCGCCCGGTCTGCGGGCTCTCCCTGCTGCAGATGGAGCGCCCCGAGCTGCGCGGCCTGCACCTGCTGGTGAAGGAGACGTTCGACCGGACCTGCGCGGTCCTGCTCCTGGTGCTGCTGGCGCCGGTCCTCGTGACCGCCGCGCTGGCCATCCGGTTCGACAGCCCGGGGCCGGTGCTCTTCCGGCAGGAGCGGGTGGGCCGGGACGGCCGCCGGTTCGCCATGCTCAAGTTCCGCAGCATGCACGTCGGGGCCGAGCGCCAGGTCGCCCGCCTGGCCGCGGTGGACGAGGGCAACGGGGTGCTGTTCAAGATGCGCCAGGACCCGCGCGTGACGCGGGTGGGCCGGACGCTGCGGCGGTACTCGATCGACGAGCTGCCCCAGCTGCTCAACATCCTCCGGGGCGAGATGTCGCTGGTGGGGCCGCGGCCGCCGCTGCCCTCGGAGGTGGAGCGGTACGGCGTGGAGATGCACCGCCGGCTGGTGGTCAAGCCCGGTCTGACCGGGCTCTGGCAGGTCAGCGGGCGCTCCGACCTGTCGTGGACCGACTCGGTGCGGCTGGACATCCACTACGTGGAGAACTGGTCGCTGACGCTGGACCTGATGATCCTCTGGCGGACGGTGGGGGCGGTCTTCACCGGCCGCGGCGCCTACTAGGGACGACGAAGGGGCGGGCGCCGCGCGTCTGCGCGGCACCCGCCCCCTCGAGCGGTCAGGTCAGCGGTAGCCGGGAGAGACGTACCCGATGCCGACGGAGCCGGCCGGGACGAAGTCACCCGACGCGGGCTTGCCCTGGGTGAGCGTGCCGCTCAGGTTGCCGATCGAGGGCCACGAGACGACGCCGTTGCTGATCTTCGCGGGGCAGCTGCGGTCGTCGGTCTGCGGCCACACGCTGTAGCCCATGTCGCGGCCGACGCGCGGGTCGATGAAGACGTTCTCCAGCGCCAGCGGGTAGGTGTTGCAGTCGATGCGGATGAACTGCCCGCCCCGCTCGACGGGGGTCACCCCGGAGCTGCCGACGTTGGTGTTCCGGATCGTGCCCTTGCCGATGGCGCCGAGGTCCTGGCGGACCTGGATGCCCTGGTAGTTCGTCGTGCCGCTGAGCCGGTCGATCCGGTACTCGCGCACCCCGCCCCACGGCTGGAAGACGTCGGCGTGGTTCACCGAGTAGGTGCCGCGCAGGGCCTCCATGCGGACGTTCTGGATCTGCACGGTGGCCTCGGGGGCGTTCACGGCGATGCCGTCGGCCTGGGAGCCCGGGACGTTGCCGTTGATGAGGACGCCCTCGATGTGCACCGTGCCGGTGCACTTGTGCACGTAGATGGCGCGCTGGTCGTCGTTGCCGAAGCGGGCGGTGGGCGCGACGGTGATCTGCCCGCCCATGATGACGGCGTTGCGGCAGTTGGCGATGGTGATCGGCCCGGCCGGGCGGTCGGCGGGCAGCTTGATCAGGACGTCGCCGTTCCTGGCCCCGATGGTCGTGACCGAGTTGCTCGGGGTGACGTTGTGGACCGGGTAGCTCTCCCAGCCGGCCGGCGGGGCCCAGCTGAGGGCGCCGGTCGACGGGGTCGTCGCGCGGGTGGCCGGGGTGCTCGGGGTGGTCGCGGCCGGGGTGGTCGGGGTCGGGGTGGCCGTGGTCGGCTTCGGAGCCGCCGGGGCCGGGGTGGTGGTGCCGGTGGAGGCCGGGCTCGTGCCGGAGCGGGAACCGGCCACCGCGGTCGGCTCCTCCGTCGGCGTGCCGGCGGTGGGCTGGTCCACGGGGACCTCGCCGGCCGGCGCCACGTCAGGGGCGGGGGGGCTCGTGGGCGGCTGCGCGGCGGGGCGGGAGTCACGGGACTCCACCGCCGGCGGGGTCGCGACGGCGTCGGACCCTCCGTCCTGCACGAGCGGATAGCTGAGGGGAAGGATGCCGACGAGCGCGAGGAGCAGCTGCGTCATGCGTCGGCGCGACATGCGCCGCCGGCGACGGGGTCGGATGCTTCGCCACTGTCGGTGAGCGTTTCGTGACACGCCGCTGAAGGTAGCGTCACGGTTCCATAACGCCAAGCCCGTTCGAGTGAATTTTCTCGGCCGCACGGCGAGTCGTCACCGGTTCTGTTAAGCGACTCGCGCCCCGACCAGCACGGATACCCACACATGCGGGGATGGACTTTTTCGGCAGCTTCTGCCCGCGTCGGACCCGCCCGCGGCGCGTCGAGGCCCCTAGGAAGGGCCCATGACGTGGGTGCTGGTCCTCCTGACCGCCTGGACGACGCTGGCGGCGCTGCTGGCGCTCGGCATCGGCCGGGCGGTCCGCACCGCCGACCGGCGGCAGGCGACGGAGACCGCCCCGGTGCCGGACTTCGTCTCCGCGGAGTGGACCGCCTCCCCGCCCGTTCCCCGCTAGGAGCCCGAGCCGGCCCGCCGGCGGCGGCCGAGCGCACCGAAGGCGCGCCGAGCAGGACCCGGGCCGGCGGAGCGGTGGTCGAGCGGGACCGGCTCGGGCCAGACCTCCGGGTCGCCGGACAGGCCCAGGACGCCGCCCGGGTGGATGTGCGACGCGCTCGCGACCGGATCCGGCAGCTCCGCGGCATCGACCGCCGGGTGCAACCGCAGCACGGCGGTGAGGACGGGCAGCAGGGCCTCGGACACGGCCAGGCCCACCGCCTCGTGGCCCTCCAGGGAGCGACCGATCGGATCACCGATGTCGTCGCCATCCCCGCCGCTGCGCCCGGGACGGGCCGCCGCCAGGGCGGACACCAGCCCGCGCACCCGGTCGGCGAACTCCTCCCCCTCCGGCTGCCGGTCGCCGAGCGCGCCCAGCAGCGCCGCGGCCTCCCGGAGGGTGAACGTGCGCGCCAGCGCCCGGGGCGCGAGCCCCAGGACGTCGCGGCGGTGGTCGCGGGTCAGGGTGAGCACGAGATCGGCCTCGTCGACCATCGCCGGCTCCAGCTGCCGGGCCACGAACCCCTCGGGGTCGCCACCGAACCCTGACAGGACCAGCGCGCTGCGGGGGTGCATCGGCGAACCGGCGACCGCGCGCGTGCCCGCGCTGACCAGTCGGACGTCGTCGGCCGCCGCGCCGAGGTGCTCGCGCAGGTAGGACCGTCCCAGCCCCTGCCCGAGGGCAGAGCGGCAGATGTTGCCGGTGCACACGAGCAGGACGGTGACGGGCGGTGGGGGGCTCTCCAGGGCGGGCACGACGCCAGTGTGATCGGTGCCGGCCGCCGCCCGACACCTCCGATGGGGTGATGGCGCACGGGGAAAAGGCCCTGGCCCGCACCGGGTACTAGGCTCGCCGCGACACCTGACGCCCCGGATCGGGCGTCCCCAGCGGACACCAGCCGGCGTGCCCACGTCTCACACCTAGAAGGGGTCAG
Organism: Blastococcus sp. SYSU DS0541; assembly: GCF_054050875.1. Classification (NCBI taxonomy): domain Bacteria; kingdom Bacillati; phylum Actinomycetota; class Actinomycetes; order Geodermatophilales; family Geodermatophilaceae; genus Blastococcus; species Blastococcus sp. SYSU DS0541. The sequence goes on from NZ_JBJHAD010000012.1 coordinate 116,148, forward strand.
GATGCCCCGGAGCGGCCTGAACGAGAGCCTCCGACATTTCTTCCAGCCGGCCCACCGCAGGGTCGCCGGGCTCATGCCCCTCCCCCTCCGGCGGCGGTACCTCTACCTCGCGGGGCACGGCAGGCTGCCGCGTCTGCGCGACCCGCAGACCTTCGGCGAGAAGATCAACTGGCGGATCATGCACGACCGGCGCCCGCTGCTGGCCTGGACGTGCGACAAGCTGGCGATGAAGGAGCACGCGACGCAGGTGCAGGAGGAGGCCGGCATCTCGGTACCGGAGACCTTCTGGTCCGGCACCGATCTCACCGAGGTCGCCGGCCGGATGTTCGACCGCCCGTGGGTGCTCAAGCCCAACCACCGCAGCGGCCTGGTCCACTTCGGCCGCGCCGACGAGTCGGTCGACGCCCGCACGATCGCGGCGACGAAGAACTGGCTCCGCGACGACCAGAGCGTGCTGCTCGGCGAGTGGGCCTACAGCCAGGCGCGGCCGCTCTACGTCGTCGAGGAGGCCATCGGCGACGGCGTGACCCCGCCCGACGACTACAAGTACCTGATGTTCGACGGCAAGATCGCCGCGATGTCGGTGGACACCGGCCGGTTCACCAGGCAGCACTCGCGGACCTTCTACACCGCCGAGTGGGAGCCGCTGCGCATCGCGACCGCGCTGGGCAGCGGCGAGCCGAGCCCGCCGCCGGAGAACCTCGCCGCCCTGAACCACGCGGCCGAGGTGCTCGCCCGCCCCTTCGACTTCATGCGGGTCGACCTCTACAACGTCGACGGGGTCATCTGGTTCAGCGAGTACACGCCGTACCCCGGCGGGGGCGTGCTGCCCTTCGAGCCGCCCAGCTTCGACGCCTGGCTCGGCGAGCAGTGGACCCTCCCCGACCTCGACGACGTCGCGGCCCGGTGAGCACCGGGACGACGCGGGACGGCACGACCGGCGACGACGGGGGCGCGCTGCGCGTCCTCAGCGTCGGCCCGACGGGCGGCCAGCCCGGCGGGATGGCGTCGGTCGTCGCCGAGCTCGAGACGCAGAACGGCCTGACCAGCGCGCCCGTGGCGCTGCGGGTCGTGGACTCCGGCGGCATCGGGCGGGCCCCGCGGCGGGCGGTCAACTTCGCCCGCACCCTCCTCACCACCGCCACGGCCCGCGCCGACGTCGTCCACCTGCACGTCGCCAGCCGCGGCAGCACCTGGCGGAAGATGGCCGTCGCGCGGGCGTGCACGCTGCGCGGCCTGCCGTACGGCATCCACCTGCACGGCGCCGGGTACCGAGGCTTCCTCGAGGCCGTCTCCCCCGCCGCGCGGCGCCGCATCGAACGCTTCTTCGACCGGGCGGCGTACGTCGTCGTCCTCGGCGGGCCCTGGGCCCGGCTGGTGACCGAGGAGCTAGGGGTGCCCGCCGGGCGGGTGCACGTCGTGCACAACGGCGTCGCCGACGGCGCCCCGCCCACGACGCCCTGGCCGGCCGACCGCCCCCGGCGGGTGGTCCTGCTGGGCCGCATCGACGAGTCCAAGGGCGTCCCCGAGCTGCTGCGCGCCTTCGCGCAGCTCGGCGACCTCCCCGACGTGGAGCTGGTGCTCGCCGGCCCGCCGGCCGACCCCCGCGTCGTCGCGCTCGTGGAGGCGGCGGTCCGGGCGAGCCCGGGCCGCCTCACCTACGCGGGGTCGCTGCCCCGGGCCGCGGCCCAGGAGCTCCTGCGCGGGGCCTACCTGCTCGCCCTCCCCAGCCACGCCGAGGGGCTGCCGATGGTGGTCATCGAGGCGATGTCCCGGGGCATCCCCGCCGTGACGACGCCCGTGGGCGCCATGGAGGAGCTGGTCGCCCACGGTGCCAACGGGTTCCTCGTGCCCCCCGGCGACGTCGACGCCCTCGCCGAGCACCTGCGGCGCCTGCTCGCCGACACCGAGCTGCGCGACCGGATGGCCCGGGCGGCCTACGACACGTGGGCGGCGGGCTTCGACGCCCGCACCATGTACGCCGACATCCGCGCGTGCTGGCGGACGGCGGCCGGCGGTCAGTAGGCCCCGCGCCCGCGGAGGACGGCGCCGAGGGTCTTCCAGAGGATCATCATGTCGAAGCTCAAGGACCAGTTCTCCACGTAGCGGACGTCGATGCGCACCGAGTCGTCCCACGAGAGGTCCGAGCGCCCGCTGATCTGCCAGAGGCCGGTGATGCCGGGCTTGACCAGGAAGCGGCGGCGCATGTCGAAGCCGTAGCGCTCGGTCTCGCTGGGCAGCGGCGGGCGCGGGCCGACCAGGCTCATGTCCCCGCGCAGCACGTTGAGCAGCTGCGGCAGCTCGTCGAGGGAGTAGCGGCGCAGCACCCGCCCGACACGGGTCACGCGCGGGTCGACCTTGCGCTTGTAGAGGACGCCGTTGCCGTCGTTGTCGGCCTCGAGCACCTCGGACATCTTGTCCGCGCCGTGGACCATGCTGCGGAACTTGAGCATGGAGAAGGTCTGCCCGTCGCGGCCGACGCGGGTCTGCTTGAAGAACACCGGCCCGCGGCTGGTCGTCTTCAGGGCCAGCGCGATGAGGAGGAACAGCGGGAGCGTCAGGAGCAGCGCCGTGGCGGCCAGCGAGGCGTCGACCGCCGTCTTGGCCAGGCGGCGCACCCCGCGGAGCTCGGGGCGCTCGACGTGCAGCAGCGGGAGGCCGCACACGGGGCGGATCGCCACCCGCGGGCCGACGACCTCGGTGACCGCGGGGGCGAGCAGCAGCTCGGCCTCGGTCTTCTCGAGGTCCCAGCCGAGCCGGCGCAGCGACGGCCCGTCCAGCTCGGGGCAGGGCATGACCGCCACGGTGTCGACCTCGAACCGCTGCACCACGTCCAGGACCTCGTCCAGGCCGCCGAGCACGGGCAGCCCGTCGAAGTCGGTGGGGCGGTCGCTGGCCCTCCCGTCCGGCAGGCAGCACCCGATGACCCGGTAGCCGTGGTAGGCGGCGCGGTCGAGCTCGGCGCGCAGCGAGGCGACGGCGTTGCGGTGCCCGACGATGACCGTCGTCTGCTCGAAGGTCCCGCCACTGCGGGCCCGGTGCAGGGCCTGCCGGCGCAGGTAGCGCTGCAGCAGCGTCAGCAGCGTCGCCAGCGGGAGGGCGATGACGACGAAGCCCCGGGCGACGCGCAGGTCCAGGCCCCAGGAGACGACGGCGACCGCGGCCAGCAGGACGGCGGCGGCGTGCAGCACCCGCCGGAACTCCTCGGCACCCACCCAGAGGAAGCGCTCCTCGTAGCTGCGGCCGATGTGCATCGCGGCCACCCACACGACGGGCATCGCCAGCGCGGCCCACAGCGAGTACTGGGCCGCGCCGTCGACGTCGGTGCCGAACCGGCCGAAGTAGCCGATGGTGGCCGCGAGCACGGCGGCGGCGGCGTCCCCGAGCACGATGCTGCGGACGTAGGCGGCGCGCCAGGCCCGGCGCGCCGCGGTGCCCTCGCCGCGCAGGCGGCGCAGGCCGGGGAAGCGGGACCGCCCCGTGGTCGGCAGCACCTCACGAACGGTGTGGTCGTGAGTGACGTGCATGGAGATACCGAACTCCCTGGGTGCGTGTGGTCGTCGTGGCGACGACCGTCCACGCACCGACCCACCCACGATTACACAGAGTGGCCGCGCGCGATCAGTGAGGCACCATTGCCTGGCCGGTCGAGCCGCCAGGTGATGACGTTAGCCGCTCGGAGACGATTTGGCCCGCTCACGACATAACTGTACGTAACGAAAGCGTGCGCCTACGCTGCGTCAGCGGAGTAGGTCACATCCGTGTCGGCGGCTGCGCGCCGCCCACCCCGGATCAGCTCCGGCTGGGCGTGTCCCTGCTCTCGGCCGCCGTGGGCTCGCCCACGGTGCGCGGCGTGCGCGAGGCCGGCGGGACGGCGGTCGGCCCGTCGGCGGCCGGCTCGGCCGCCCGCACCTCGACGCGCGTCGCGCCACCGGGCTGGGTTCCGCGGTCGCCCCCGGTTCGCTTGCCCGGCGCCTGGGGGATCTCCTGGACGGCGGCGGGCCGGGGCTTGGGGTCCGGCTCCGTGGGGGTCTCGTCGTCGTAGCCGTAGGCCTGCGGCGTCGCCGACGCGGGGGCCATGTTCAGGATGACCCCCAGGGTCCGCGCCCCGACCCGGTCGAGGATCGCGACGGCGCGCTCGAGCTCCTCCCGCCGGGTCTTGCCCTGGCGCACCGACAGCAGCACGCCGTCCATGGCGACGGCGACGGCGCTGGCGTCGGCGACCGGCAGCAGCGGCGGGGTGTCGACGATGACGTAGTCGTGGGTGGCCCGCAGCTGCTCGACCAGGGTGCGGAGCTGGCTGGACGCGAGCAGCTCGCTGGGGTTGGGCGGGATGGACCCGGCGGCGAGCACCGACAACCCGGTGCTGCCGTAGGGCTGCAGCACGTCGTCGAGGTCGGCGGCGCCGGCGAGGATGCTGGTCAGCCCCGCGCCGTCGACGAGGCCGAGGTACTTGACCACCCGGGGGTGGCGCAGGTCGGACTCCACCAGCGCGACCCGGTGGCCGCCCTCGGCCAGGGTGAGGGCGAGGTTGACCGCGAGCGTGCTCTTGCCCTCGGTGGCGACCGCGCTGGACACCATGATCACGCGGGGGGGCTCGTCGACGTTGAGGAACTGCAGGTTGGTGCGCAGCTGGCGGAAGGCCTCGGCGTTGGCCGACCGGCTGTTCCGCTCCAGCACGTGCGACGACCCGAGCTTCGAGTCGCGGGCGATGGTCCCGATCACCGGGGCGCCGGCCACCTCGGCGGCGACCTTCCCGTCGCGCACCGAGCGGTCCAGCCGCACCCGCGCGTAGGCGAGCACCAGCCCGACCAGCAGGCCGATGAGGACGCCGACGGCGATGTTGGCGTACAGGTCCGGCGACGAGGGCTCCGAGGCGACCTCGGGGGTGTCCAGGACGGTCACCTTGACCGGGATGGTGGTCACCGGGTCGACCGCGGGGTCGGTGGGCGTCGTCGTCGTCGCCTCGACCTCCTCCACCAGCTCGGTGAACTCGGCGGCGACGGCGGCCGCCAGGTCCCGCGCCCGCTCGGGCGAGGTGTCGGTCACCGTGATGTCGAGGACGCTGGTGTCGGGCACCACGGCGGCCGCGATCCGCTCCTGCACGGCCCCGGCGGGGAGGTCGAGGTCGAGCCGCTCGATGACGCCGTCGACGAGGCGCTCGCTGCCGAGGATCTGCACGTAGGAGGCGACGCGGTTCTGGGCGAACTGGCTGCCCTGGAAGGCGGCGGTGGTGGAGGTGGCGTCGGTCGACGTCACCCACAGCTGCGCGCCCGACGTGTACGTCGGCGTCATGGTCAGCGCGGTCGCGGCCCCGACCCCGCCGCCCAGCAGGATCCCGATCACGGGCAGGAACCACCCGGCCTTGAGCGCCGCGATGGTGTCTCTGAGTTCCACTACTTCCTCGTCTCCGATGATCGACACCCACTGACGTGGGTTGCAGCCGGGCTCAGCACTGCCGTCCAGCCGACCCAAGCAGTTGCTGAGCAGTCCAGGCTAGATATCCGGCGGATCCGAGGGGGGAGCCTCACCCGTACGTGTCGCACCGACACACCTGTCCCAGTGCTCGACGAACACCCGCCGGACGACGGCGTTGGAGTGCCGCGCCCGTACACGGTCCCACGCGCGGCGCCCGAGGCCCTGCGCCAGCTCCGGGGAGCCGGCCATCGTGCGGATCGCCGTCCCGAGGGCGTCGGCGTCGGCCGGGGGCACCACCATGCCGGTGTCGTGGACCACCTCGGCGATCTGGCCGACGTCGCTGGCGATGACCGGCGTCGCCAGGCTCATCGACTCGAGGATGATCATCGGCATCGCCTCCGCCCGGCTGGGCAGGACGAGCGCGGTCGCCGTCCGCAGCCGGGCGCGCACCGCCTCGGGGGAGACCGGCCCCTCGAACACGACTCCGTGCGGCAGCGGTTCCGGCAGTTGGAACTGGGGGGCGAGGTCGCCGAAGAGGACGAGCTGCTGGCCGTCGGGCCGGGCGGCCGACCACGCGTCGAGGAGCACGTCGGCGCCCTTGCGCGGCCCGATCTCACCGGCGAAGACGAAGCCCGAGCGGCCCGACCCCACCGGCTCCTCCTCGATGGGCACGGAGTTGGCGACCCGGACGGCGTCGATGCCGAGCGAGCGCAGCACCTCCGCGGCGGGGTCGGTGAGGACGAAGACGACCGCGGGCTGGCGCAGCACCAGGCGGGCGAGCCGGCGGTTGCCCTCGGCGAACGCGACGAACTGCGAGCCGTGCACGAGGACGGTGCAGCAGACCCCGCGCCGGCGGGCGAGGGCGAGCAGCAGCCCCTCGCGGAGGAAGGAGCCCTCCTGCGTCAGGTGGAAGTGCCACACGTCGGTGCGTTCCACCCGGTCGGTCAGCACCTTCAGCGCCGTGCGCGCGAAGGTGGCGAGGGTGCGCCGCCGGTCGCCGTGCCAGTAGGAGGGCCACTCCCGCATCTCCAGGTCGGGCCCGGCCCAGGTGTTCATGGTGCGCACCACGGAGGAGACACCACCGCGCCCCTGCGACGCGTTGCCGATCTGCGTGACGCGCAGGGCGGGTCGCGAGGGGCGGCTCACGCCGGCGTGTCCCCGGCTCGGCGGATCACCACGCCGGAGGGGTCGAGCTCGTCGGAGGTCAGGTCGCCGGGGGCGCGCAGCAGGACGAGGTCGCGCTCGGCGAGCTCGCGGGCCACCTGCACCTGGTGGTCGTCGACGTGCTCGCCGCGCTCGGCCAGCCGCGGGACGACGACGGGCCGGACGCCGAGCTCGAGGGCGCGGAGCAGCGTCCCCACGCCGGCGTGGGTGACGAAGACGTCGCTCTCGGCCACCAGCCGGTCGAACTCCTCGGAGCGGAGCTCCAGGTTCACGTCGCCGGGCAGGTCGTCGCGGGTCGTGGCGCCCAGCTGCCAGGTGACGGTGTCGCCGGGGCGCAGCCGGTCGCGGACGGCGTCGACGAGGGCGTCGAAGCGGAACGGCTTGATCGTGCCGAGGCTGACGAAGATGCGGCGGCCGTCGCCGTTGCGGGCGGGGCGGTCGGTCGCGGGGACGGCGGTGTAGTCGTCGAGCAGCGAGGGGCCGAGCTGCCAGCCGGGGCGGTCGGCCCAGGCGGCGTGCTGGCAGTAGCGCTGCGCCCGCGGCAGCCGCTCGAGGATGCGGCCGGTGGCGGAGGGGCCGTCGAAGCGGGAGACGCTCTCGATGTAGACGAACGGGATGCGGCGCAGCTGCGCGATGGCGTACGCGGGGATCGCGACGGCGGCCCCGGTGCTCAGGACGACGTCGAAGCGCTCGCGGCGCACCTCCCGGTGCAGCCGGAGGCCGGCGCGGACCGCCGGCGCCAGGCCCCGCGGGGGGACGTAGTCGAGGGTCACCACGCGGCGGCCGCGCAGCAGCGACCGGCTCTGCTCGGAGTCGAACGTGGCGAAGACCGAGTCCGGCTGAAGGCCGAACCGCTCGGCCCAGCGGACGATCTGCGCGAGGTGACCACCGGTCGAGGCGACCAGCAGCGCCCGCTTGCCGCTCAGCGCGGCGGACAGCTCCACCCTCTCACCTGCCGGTTCGGCTCGATCGCGTCGTGGTGGCACCACCGAAGCGTAATGGGGCGCGGCGGCGCAACCGCCTCCGCGCGCGCCTTTTCGCCGGTTGGTGTGGACGGCGTCAGCCGACGGGCGCCGGTCGGGTGACGCGGGCCACGCGGCCCGCTCCCCGCCGGTCGGCCGAGCCGGGGTCGGCGGCGGGCCGGTCGGCTCCTGCGTCGTTGTCGGCGGACCGGGCACCGAACGGTCCCAGCAGACCGATCAGGAGGAAGAGCGGGATGTAGGACGGCGGGGAGACGAACACCGGGTTGCCGGTGGACTCGAGCAGGTACTGGACGATCCAGGCGATGCCGGTCAGGCCGAGGAAGCGGGCGGCGGGCTCGCTGTCGCGCGAGAGCGTGCTCAGCCGCCGGAAGACGACGACGAGCGCCGCCAGGAACGCGAGCATCCCGATGAAGCCGCTCTCGGCGAGCACCGCCGGCCACATGGTGTCGGTGAGGAACATCGCGTTGCCCGTGCGCTCGGAGAGGCCCCACACGTACTGGTAGCCGCGCTCGAGGTAGAGCGGGCTGTAGAACTCCGAGGCGGTGTCGGAGCCGAAGCGGCCGAATCCGGCCCCGAGCGGGAAGTAGTCCTGGGCGACGAAGAAGGAGTCGCGGGTCATCAGGGTGCGCGCCGCGGTGCCCTCGGACTGGTCGACGTAGGTGGCGACGATCCCCTGGATCGCGTTGAGCAGCGTCGACCAGAACAGGATGACGATGGCGACGACGACGGTGACCGCCGTCGCGAAGACGCCGGGGCGCCCCGCCCGCGAGCTCAGCCACAGGAAGCTGCCCATCATCCCCAGCCAGGTCTTGCGCCGGAAGGAGAGGACGGCGACCAGGGCCATTCCGCCCGCGAGCAGCCAGGTGAAGCGGGTGGAGCCCATGGTGGTGTTCCACGCGACGACCCCGAGGAAGCCCAGCGCGGCCATGATCCCGAGCGTGCCGGGCTCGACGAACGGGCCGATGAGCGAGGGGATGGCGGCGCGGAAGCTGAGCTGGTCGATGTTGCCGACCGTGCTCTGCCAGGTCTGCGGGATGGCGAGGTTGACCAGGCAGCAGGCGATGATGAAGAGCAGGACGCCGACCCCGCCCTTGGCCAGGCGGCGCACGTCGTCGCTGGTCCACTGCAGCTGGGCCACGGCCAGGGCCAGCAGGATCCCCTTGCCGGCGAGCGCGGCCCCCGAGCCGAGGACGACCAGCGGCACGTCGGCCACGAGCCCGCTGACCACGCCGAGCGCCCCGTAGAGGGCGAACAGGCCCAGGCCCGGGAAGCTCCGGATCGGCTGCCCTCGGACCAGCCGGGGACCGACGCACACGAGCACGGAGGCGGCGATCGCGAGCTCGTCCAGCAGGTCCACCGCGGAGCTGCCGGTGATCTGCGCCGCCGTCTTGCCGAACAGGCTGACCAGGACGGCGGCCGCGATGAAGCGCTTGGGGTGGCGGACGCCCCACGCCAGCACCGGGACGCCGACGACCGCGAGGAGCACGAGCACCGGCTCGTAGGCCGCGGCGTACGTCAGGCCGGCGACCACCAGCACGCAGACGGCCAGGGTGCGCGGCATGGTCCTGGTCAGCGCGTCGCCCACCTCGACCCCTCCGCTCCCCGGCCGATACGGTTCCTCCCGGTCCGCCGCGCAGCGTTGCACGCGGGCCGACCCTCGACAATGCCACGCCCCCGCAATCCACCCGGGTGCGCAGCGACGGCGGTCACACCCGTTCGGGTGCTCCGCCACCTGCACGGACGATTCTCCGCCTCCCGTGGCGGCTCCGCTGGCGTTCGGGCCCTCGCGTGGTCGAACATGGCGGGGGCCTGCACACGGACGGACGGGGAGACCCGGGACCGGGCTGCCGGTCCCACCCCACACTCGGACCACCTGGAGCACTGCGTGAAGATCTCGGTCATCGGCTGCGGATACCTGGGAGCCGTGCACGCCGCGTCGATGGCCGAGCTGGGTCACGACGTCGTCGGCATCGACGTCGACGAGGCGAAGATCGCCTCGCTGTCGAAGGCCGAGGCACCGTTCTTCGAGCCGGGCTTCGAGGAGCTGCTGGAGCGCACGCTGGGCACCGGGCGGCTCCGCTTCTCCACCGACTTCGCCGACGCCGCGGGCTCCACCGTCCACTTCGTCTGCGTGGGCACCCCGCAGAAGCGGGGCGAGTACGCCGCCGACATGCGCTACGTGCAGGGCGCGGTCGAGTCGCTGCTCGACGTCCTCGCGCCCGGCGAGCTCGTCGTCGGCAAGTCCACGGTGCCGGTGGGCACCGCCGCGCAGCTCGCCGAGCTGATCGCCGACAAGGCGCCGGGCGCCCTGCTGGCCTGGAACCCGGAGTTCCTGCGCGAGGGCTTCGCCGTCCAGGACACGCTGCACCCCGACCGGCTGGTCTACGGCCTTCCGGCCGGTGCCGACGGCGACACCGCGCGGAAGCTGCTCGACGAGGTGTACGCGACGATCGTCGAGCGCGGCACCCCGAAGGTCGAGAGCGACTACGCCACCGCCGAGATGGTGAAGACGGCGGCGAACTCGTTCCTGGCCACGAAGATCTCCTTCATCAACGCCATGGCCGAGCTGTGCGAGGCCACCGGCGCCGACGTGAAGCTGCTCGCCGACGCGATCGGCTACGACGACCGGATCGGCCGCAAGTTCCTCAACGCCGGCCTCGGCTTCGGCGGCGGCTGCCTGCCCAAGGACATCCGCGCCTTCATGGCCCGCGCCGGTGAGCTGGGCGCCGACCAGGCGCTCACGTTCCTGCGCGAGGTCGACAACATCAACATGCGCCGGCGCATCCGCATGGTCGAGCTGGCCCGCGAGGTCTGCGACGGCTCGCTGCTGGGCAAGCGGGTCGCGGTCCTGGGGGCGGCGTTCAAGCCCGACAGCGACGACATCCGCGACTCCCCGGCGCTCAACGTCGCCGCCCAGCTGCAGCTGCAGGGCGCCGTCGTGCGGGTGACCGACCCGGCCGCGGTGGAGAACAGCCAGCGGCTGTGGCCGCAGCTCGACTACGCCGCCACCCCGGAGGAGGCCGCCGAGCGCGCCGACGCCGTCCTGGTGCTCACCGAGTGGAAGCAGTACCGGGAGCTCGACCCGGTGGCGTTCGGCCGGGTCGTCAAGCAGAAGCGCGTCCTGGACGGGCGCAACGCGCTCGACCGCGAGGCGTGGACCGCGGCCGGCTGGAGCTACCGGGCGCTCGGCCGGCGGGCCGGCTGATCCTCGTCCCGCCGACTCCCCCTGCCGTGCCGCCGACCCGCCGATGGTGATCCGACGGGTCGGCCGGGCCGTGCGCGGGGGCAAGCTGGTCAGCCGGGGCCTCACCGTCGCCGACCAGGCGATCTCCAGCGCCAGCAACATGCTGCTGTCGGTGGCGATCGCCACCGGCGTCAGCGCCGCCGTCTTCGGTGAGTTCGCGCTGATCTACAGCATCTACTGGCTGCTGCTGGGCGGCACGCGCGCCGCCGTCCTGGACCCGCTGCTCATCACCCAGCGCAATGTGCTCAAGGGCGCGCCGGTGCACCTGGTCGCGGCGGTGTCGGCGACGGCGGTCGGCGCGCTCGGCATCCCGGTCGGGCTGCTGCTGCTGGCCACGCCGCTGGACCTGGCCTGGGCCGTGTTCTTCCTCGGCCTGCCGGTCCTGCTGCTGCAGGACGCGCTGCGGTACGTCGGCTTCCTGGAGCAGCGGCCGGGCCGGGCCGTGCTGTTGGACGGCGTGTGGCTGGTGGTCATGGTCGTCGCGACGGTCCTGGCGCTCACCGGGGCGATCGCCGGCACGGCCGCCGTCCTGGCGCTGTGGATCCTCGGCGCGCTGCTGGCCGACGTCATCGGGCTGGTGGCCTTCGGCATCCGGCGCGAGCCGGTGCGGCTGCGGGCGCGGCTGAAGGCGATGTGGCCGGTGTCCGGCCCGCTGCTGGGCGACTTCGCGCTCTCCTCCGGCTCCGGGCAGCTGACGATCTTCGTGCTGCCGCTGGTGGCCGGCACGGCGCTGCTCGGTCAGCTGAAGGCGGCCCAGGTCGCCAACGGGCCGCTGAACATCACCGTCGCCGCGGCGAGCGTCATCTGCCTGCCGATGGTGGCGAGCGCGGTGGAGGCCGACGCGCGCCGGGCGCTGCGGATCGGCCGGATGGCGTCGCTGGCGCTGGCCGGGGTGGCGGTCGTCTACGGGACGGCGCTGGTGCTGCTGCCGGAGAGCGTGGGGCGGGCGCTGTTCGGCGAGTCGTGGGGCTCGGGCTGGCTGGTGGCCGCGGTCAGCGCGCAGATGGTGCTCTTCGGCGTCACCCACGGGGCGCTGCTGGCGATGCGCGGCTCCCGCAACACCGCGGCCGCGCTGCGCGTGCGCATCGCCGTCGCGCCGATCGCGGTGGTCCTGCCCGTCGCACTCACCGCCGTCTGGGGCCGGAACGGCCTGATGGCGGGGCTGGTGATCGCCGCGGCGACGATGTCGCTGGTGAGCTGGCTGGTCGCCGTCCGGGTGGTGCCGCAGACGCCCCCGGCGGAGCAGGGGACGCCCGACGATCCGGACGTCGAACCCGTCGACCCCCGGGAGAACGCCCCGACCGGCAAGAACCCGCTGGGCTCGCCGGCGTCGGCGGCGCAGTAGCTCAGTCCGCGGCGGGCTCGAGGGCGACGCTCTCCCGCGACTCGCCCCAGCGGGCGTCGGAGAAGTAGACGGTGTGCTCGCGGCGGGTGTTGCTGGCCGCGTAGATGCCCTGCTTGAAGTAGATGCTCTGGCCCTCGAACAGGGTGGCCCCGACGGCGTTGACCAGGCGTTCGCCGTCGATCCACACCTGGACGTTCCCCTTGTCGGGGTCGGTGGACCACTCGATGCGGACGGTGTGGTCCAGCCACTCCCCCAGCACCAGCGGGCCCAGGTCGTAGGTGGCGACGTACTGCGCGGACTCCTGGCCGAGCAGGCCGCCGCGCAGCGAGAGGCGGATCTCGGGATCGGGGCCGTCGGTCACCCAGAGGTCGACGTTGGGCGAGCCCTCGTTGGCCGTCTGGTGCCACTGCGTGTAGATGAGGAACTCGTCGCCGCCGTCCCAGAAGAAGTCCTCGGGGAAGTAGGTCGACCACGAGTACCACTGCACGTCGCCCTCGCGGGGTGCGCCGGCCTCCTCGATGGTCGAGCGCACCTCCCCGCGGATGGTGGTGTCGACGCCGAAGGTGAAATCGCCCGGGCGGGCGGAGAAGGCGGCGGAGTACTCGTAGCCGGGGCGGACCGGCTCGTCGACGACGCGTACCTGCTCGGGCCGGGCGGCCTGGACCTCGCTCCAGTCGTCGAGGTCGCCGTCGGCGTAGCTCCACACCTGCACGGGCTCCGGCGTCTCGTCGGGCGACTCCGAGCCGGAGGGGGACGCCGCGCTCGACCGCGACGGGTTGAACCGGTCTCCCGTCGTCGGCACCGGCTCGAGGTCGGACCGCGGGATCGCCGTGCTCTCGATCGGGGTCGACGTCGGTTCGGCGGTGGCGTGCGGGGCCTCGCCCTGGCCCTCGCTCTCGTCGGGGCCGCTCGAACCGCAGGCGCTCAGGACCAGCGACGCCGTCACCACCAGGGCGAGCGGGAGCGAGCAGCGTCCACGTGTCACAACGGTTCCCCCTTCGTCCTGGTCGGCGCGGTGGGCGGCGCAGCGCCCCGGACGGCGGTCGGCTCGCGCGGTGCGAACCCGCGCCGGGTGACCACGGGCGGGGTGCCCGAGGTTACTCATCGAGAGCCCGTGACCGCAGAGTCACCGCCACGCACCGGGGAACGAGGTGTTCACGTCCCGTGTTCCCCGGCGTACAGCGGCGAGAGCGAGCAGGCCTTACTGTTGGAGGTGATGATCTTCCCCGGGCGTTCGATCGACGAGCCCGAGGTGCCCTGTGCACCTCGGGAGGGCTAGCGGTGTCGGCACCGCGTCCCGGCACGACGTCCCGCGATACCTCAGCCGGCTCGGCCGATCAGCGCGCGGGCGAGCGCCCGGCGGCGGTCCCCGCCCGGCCCCGGGCCTCGTCGTCCGGCCCCACCCCCGCCCGGCCGACCGCCCGGCTGGACTCGCTGACCGGGCTCCGGTTCGTCGCCGCGCTGCTGGTGTTCGGCTCGCACACGATCGCGACGTTCGAGACGACGCCGGTGGGGGACGCGGTCTACCCCTTCCTCGAGCCGGGCGCGGCCGGGGTGAGCTTCTTCTTCATCCTCAGCGGCTTCGTGCTCACGTGGACCCACCGCCCGGGTGACAAGGCGGGCCCGTTCTACCGGCGCCGGTTCGCCCGTATCGCGCCGGCGTACTGGGTGGCGGTGATCGCGTTCATCCCGCTGAACGCGCTGGCCCGGCCGGAGGAGACCGGGGAGCTCCTGTGGCACATGGCGCCGTCGTTCGTCGGGCTGCACGCGTGGATCCCCGACAACGAGTACTACTGGGCCGGCAACGGCGTCACGTGGTCGATCTCCTGCGAGATGTTCTTCTACGCGATGTTCCCGCTGCTCATCGTGCAGGCCCTGCGGCTCTCGCAGCGGGCGCGCTGGTGGGCGGCCGGGGTGCTGTGCGTGCTGGTGATCGTGCCGCCGATCGTGCTGGCGCCGCTCACCCACGGCGAGACGGTGGCCGACTGGGCGATCTTCATCTTCCCGGTGCAGCGCCTGTGGGAGTTCTGCCTCGGCATCCTGATCGCCCTGTGGATCAAGGAGGGGCGCCGCATCCGGCGGATCGGGCTGGGCGGCTCGCTGGCGCTGGTCGCCGTCGCCTACGTCGTCGCCGCCTACGCCCCGGCGTACCTCATCTGGGTGGCCATCCCGTTCATCCCCTTCGCGCTCACGATCGCGACGGCGGCGCAGGCCGACCTGGACGGACGACCGTCGATCTTCCGGCACCCGGTGCTGGTGAAGCTCGGCGAGTGGTCGTTCGCCTTCTACCTGACCCATCAGCTGGTGATCAGGGCGGTGGACTACGTGCTGATGCCGACCACCCTCGCGGTCGCGCTCGGGGCGACGGTGCTGGCGCTGGTCGTGTCGATCGCCAGCGCCTACGTGCTGTTCACCGTCGTCGAGAAGCCGCTGGAGCGGCGGCTGCGCGGCGGCTCGCTGCCGGTGAGCACCGGCGGCGCGGGCCACACGCAGCGTCGCTGACGACTCGCTCGCTGCACCGTCGACTGCCGCTGGGTCGGGTGATCTTGCGTCGCCACATCTAAGGCGCACGCCCGGGATCCTGCTCTGGCGCGACATTGGCCAGTCGGCGCCGTCGAGTGGCTCTCTCGTGGTGGCGTGCGACCGCCGCGGCTGCGCCGAGCCAGAAGCTGGCCGCGAGAGCGAGGGTCGCCCACGTCGCCAAGGCCCACCCCCACCACTCCATGCACCCAGCGTGAGCGTCTGGTGACGGCGCTGCAACTCGCCGGTAAGGGGCGCCCTTCGGCGGCCGAGGCCTCAGGCATCTCAGAAGCGCATCGGCGAGAAGCGCGCGGGGAACACTCTCGCCGGTGGGCGTAGCCGCCGTCCCGGTCCTCCACCAGGATTGGGGGTCGAGGAAGTCTCGAGGCCGTAACACGCTGTCTGACATGCGCGCGTACCTTCGAGGGCAGTAGCAACAGCCACGGAGAACGGCACGTCCCAGTCGGATCCGGCGACAGCCGGCGACACCTAGGAAGAGCCCATGAGTTGGGTGCTGATCCTCATCGTGGTGTGGGCGGCCGTAGGCCTGGCCGTCGCTATCGTCATCGGCCGCAGCGTCCGCCTGGCCGACCAGCGCACGCAGGACGCCCGGGACCGCACCTCAGAGTTGGACAGCGGGCTGTTCGCGGAGCCGTCGCTCCCCCGCCCGGCTCTGCCGGGGGACGACCTGCCCGGCCGGGTCCGGCGCCGCGCCGCGGCCGGGAGCCCTCCACCCGCGGCTCAGCCGTACGACCGCTCGGCCTGACTGCCGGCCTCCACCAGGCATCTGCCGGCCGGACCTGACCTCACCCCCACGGGGCAGGGTCCGACCCGGCCCCGGTGACGCCGCCGTACCCTCTGCCGGGTTCGACGACGACGGGGGTCCGAGGAATGCGCAGCGACGAGAACGGCGCGCCGGAGCAGGACGCGCGCGACGCGTCGCCCATCCCCCTGGTGTCTGACGACGACCACGGGGACGACGACGTGGCGGAGCGTTCCCGACGCCGAGGCCTGCGGCGGGTGCTGATCGGCCTCGGCGTCCTGGCGCTCGTGCTCGGCCTGCTCGCGGGCGGCAGCTTCTGGTTTCTCGCCGACCGGTGGGCCGGCAACATCGACCGGGTCTCCGACGTCTTCGCCGAGTTGCCGGAAGAGGCGCGCCCCGCGCCGGCCACCCCGCAGCAGAGAGCCGCCGAGGAGCCGATCACCTTCCTGCTGGTCGGCTCGGACACCCGCAGCGAGGCCGAGGAGGGCGTTGCTCCCGGCGGCCGCTCGGACGCGATCATGCTCGCCCGCCTCTCGGCCGACCGGAGGCACGCACAGCTGATCTCCATCCCCCGCGACTCGTGGGTGGACATCCCGGGCCACGGCATGAACAAGATCAACGCCAGTTACGCCCTGGGCGGGCCGTCGCTGCTGGTGCAAACCGTCGAGCAGCTCACCGAGGTGCGCATCGACCACTACGTCGCCATTGACTTCGACGGCCTGATCCAAGTGACCGACGACCTCGGCGGCGTGGACGTGGTGGTGGCGGAGACGACGCAGAACGGGCCGTACACGTTCGAGGCCGGCATGAACCACCTCGACGGCGCCCAGGCGCGCTGGTATCTCGGGCAGCGGTACGGGCTGCCCGGTGGCGACTTCGACCGCGTGAAGCGGCAGCAGCAGTACCTGCGGGCCATGTTCGACAAGCTCTTCAGCTCGGAGACGTTCACCAGCCCGCCGAAGCTCGACGCGGCCATGCTGGCGATCACGAGCGCCGTGAGCGTCGACGACACCCTGAGCAATGCCGACCTGGTGAGTATGGCGTACTCGATGCGGGGCGTGACGCCCGGCGACATCGAGTACTTCACCGCCCCGGTGCTCGGCACCGGCACGGAAGGCGCGGCCAGCGTCGTCTACCTCGACGGCAACGCCTCCGAGCGAATGTGGCAGTACCTGCGCAGCGACTCGCTCGGGCAGAACGCCGACGAGTTCGCCGACGAGGCCCTCCCCGACGTCCCCCGCTGAGGCCGCACCCATTCCCGCCCCTGACACGACACGTCCCGCCCTAGATGTAATGACCACGGGCGTTGTTGACGGCGCCGCCTAACTGATCAAGCAGGAGACCTCCGAGCGAAGGTGTGGGTGCTGACGCCTCACCAACCGCCCGGAGGTCTCGTTGTCCCACGCTAATGCCCGTTTGACTGTGCACGGCCGTCTGCTGCTGGTCACCCGGATCGAGCAGCAGGGCCGGCCGGTGGCTCATGTCACCGCCGAGCTCGGTGTCTCCCGCGCCACCGGCTACAAGTGGTGGGACCGCTGGCGGGAGTTTGGCCTGGCCGGACTGGTGGATCGCCCGAGCCGACCGCACTGCTGCCCACGCCGAACCCCGGTGGC
>NZ_JBJHAD010000013.1:0-131724 GCF_054050875.1 Blastococcus sp. SYSU DS0541
TTCGCCACCCCTACCGACCCCGGGTCCCCCTACAGGCGCTGAGGCTACCGCGGCCACGAACAGCTGCCCTGAACGTGCCGCGACCACCCTCAGGGTGGGGGTTGTGGGAGGACGCGCCACGGTGAGGGAGGACGCGGTCAGGGGGCTGCGGCGGCCGGCCAGCGGACGAGGCCGTCGTCGCCCAGGACCGCGCCGTCGGCCGGGCGGTGGGGGGTCACCCGGCCGTCGGGCATGAGGTGCCCGACGGTCACACGCCGGCCCAGGACGGCGACGTCGGCGACCAGCCGCCGGTGGCAGCGCCACCACACGTACTCGCTGCACATCACCGCCACCGTGGCGTCCGCCGCCGCGGCGAGCACCTCGTCCAGCGCGGCCGCGAACTCCGGCGTCCGGGTGTACCCGGCGTAGGCCGCGAACTGGGCCACGGTCCACCACCCGTCCGCGGCCGGCTCGTCGCGCGGCAACCGGCGGCGGCCCCCGAGGCGCTCCTCCCAGCGGTAACCGATCCCCGCAGCGGGCAGCCACCGCTCCAGCGCCTCCCGCCGGACGTCGGGGTTGCTGCGGCTGCCGGGAAAGCGCCGCACGTCCACGACCTGCTCCACGCCTGCCGCGCCGAGCCGGGCGGCCAGCGCGGCGCGGTCGTCGGACCCGTGGCCCACGGTCAGCAACCCCACGCCCACGTGCCTACCCGGGTGCCGCCGGTCACTCCCGGCCGGTCATGATCGGCGGGCACGGGATGGACGACGGCGACGGCGAGCGGGGGAGCAGTGGAGGTGCAGGCCCCCCTGTGGCGGTCCCGCGGGGTGCAGTCGCTGGTCGGCGTGACGGCGCTGGGGTTCGTCAGCTACTTCCTCACCCTGGCCTCGCTGCCGGCGTACGCGGTGGCCGGTGGTGCAGCGGAGAGCTGGGCGGGGGTGGTGACCGCGGTCTTCCTGGGCGTCACCATCGCGGTGCAGTCGGTCGTGCCCGCCTTCGTGCACCGCTTCGGGACCGGCCCGGTGTTCGTCGCGGGGCTGCTCGCGCTCGGGGTGCCGGCGCCCTTGTACGTGCTCGACGACGGCGTCGCCTGGATATCGGCGCTCTCCGCGGTGCGCGGCGCGGGGTTCGCGGTGATCACGGTCCTCGGCGCCACCCTGGCGGCGCGGGTGGCGCCCCCGGGGCGGCGGGGGGAGTCCATCGGCCTGTACGGGCTGGCCATCGCGCTGCCCAACATGGCCGCCGTCCCCGTGGGGGTGGCGCTCGTGCTCAACGGGCACGTCGGCGTGCTGTCGTGGCTCTCGGCGTCGCCGGTGCTGGGGCTGGTCTTCCTGCCCGCGCTGCTCCGGGCGGCGGGTGGCCGCGAGGAGCCCGCCCCGGCCGGCAACGCGCGGGCCGCGGTGCGCGCCGCGCTCGCGCCGTCGCTCGTGCTGCTCGTGGTGACGACGGCCGGCGGCGGGTTCGTGACCTTCCTGCCGATCGACCGCCCCGACGGGCTGGTGGCCACCGCCGCCCTGCTGCTGTGGGGGTTGGCCGGTGCGGTGACCCGCTGGCGCGCCGGCGTGCTCGCCGACCGTCTGGGCACCGCGGTGCTGCTGCCGCTCTCGGTGCTGGTCGCCGGGCTGGGGCTGGCGGTGGCCGGTGCGGGGCTGTGGTGGGGCACCGTCTGGGTGCTGCTGGGCGCGGCGCTCTTCGGTGCGGGGTTCGGCGGGGTGCAGAACCTCACGCTGCTGCGGGCCTTCGCCCGGGCAGGGGAGCGGGGGACGACGGCGGCCAGCGCGCTGTGGAACGCCTCCTTCGACGCCGGCACGGCGGCCGGGGCGCTCCTGCTCGGGTTGGCCTACGGCGCCGTCGGGCTCTCGTGGACGCTCGTGCTGTCGGCCGTCGCGCTCGCCGCTGTCCTGCCGGTGGCCGGGGCCGCCGCCCGCGAGCCGTCGGTGCGCCGCTGAGTGCCCTCAGCCCTGCCGGGCGGCGTGCAGCGAGCGGATGAAGAGGATCTCCTCGGCCGACCGCTGCAGCCAGGTGCGCAGCCCGTCGGGGTCGTCGCGGTTGGCGTCGCGCACCTGACCGAGCTTGAGCTGCCGGGTGCTGGCCTGCGTGCGCTGCGCGGTGGGGAGCGCGCGGCCCTCGGCGCGGGCGATCGCGGTGAGCCCGGCGCCCACGAACACCAGGTCGCGGATCTCGTCCAGGCCGGCGAGCAGCCGCTCGGCGGCGGCGTCATCGCCCGCGGTCAGGGCGGTCAGGAGTTCGTCGGCGCGGCGGCGGCCCTCGGCGGCCGGGTCGGGCGTGGTCACCGCACCACTGTGCCCCGGCCGTCGGGGCCGGGGCACAGCGGGGGCGGGGGACTGCGCCGGTTCCGGACGCCTGACGGCCCCCTTCCGGGTACCGCCCCGAGCCTGCGAGGGGTGGGGGGAAGGGGGCCCTTCGTCAGGCGTCGCGCCGGCGCAGCACCAGGTAACCGGCGAGCAGGACGGCGGCCACCTCGGCGCAGAACACGGCGAACCCGGTCCACGGGCCGAGCAGGTTCGGGTTGAACGACACCGGCGTGGCGACGACGGAGCCCGCGTTGCCCGGCATCAGCTTGGTGGCCCACTCGCCCCAGGCGCCTGGCAGCAGCATCACCATGTTGCCGACCACCAGCAGCAGGGCCAGCACGATCGACAACGCCGCGGCGGTGTGCCGCACGAGCAGCCCGACGGCGGCGGCGAACAGGCCGATGCCGGCCATGTAGAGCCCGCTCCCGAGCAGCGAGCGGAGCACGCCGTCGTCGGAGAGCGCCAGGCCGATGCCCTCCCGCTCGAGGAACCAGTTGCCGCCGAGGTAGCCGAGGACGGCGGTGACCGTGCCCGCGACGAACAGCGTCCCGGTCAGCACGAGGGCCTTGGCCACCAGCACCCGGCCGCGGTGCGGGGTCGCGGTCAGCGTCGCGCGGATCATCCCGGTGCCGTACTCGCTGGTGACCACGAGGGCACCCAGCACGATGGCGGTGATCTGCGCGACCGTCATGCCCCAGGTGATGAACGCGCCCGCGGCCTCGCCGGCGGTCCCGTCCGCGAGGTCCGCGGCGCTGACCGCGCACACCAGCACGGTGAGGCCCGCGCCCAGGGTGACCAGCGCGCCGATCGACCAGGGCGTCGAGCGCACCGACCAGAACTTGATCCACTCCGCGCGGACGGTCTGCGCGAAGCCGGGTTCACGGACACCGGGCACGTGCCGGTGCGGGTCGAGGGTGACGGTGTCGGTCATCCGGGGGCTCACGGTTCCGGTCATCGGGTCGCTCCGGCGGGGGTCCGGTCGCGGGCGGTGTACTCGACGCTCGCGGCGGTGAGGGTCATGAACGCGTCCTCGAGCGAGGAGCTGACGAGGGAGAGCTCGTGCAGGAGGTGCCCCTGCCGGCCGACCAGCTCGCCGATGGCGGCGGCGTCGCGGCCCTGCACCCGCAGCTCGTCGTCGACGGTGGTGACCTCGAGCCCGTCCCGGCGCAGCAGGTCGGCCACCGCGGCCCGCTGGGGGCTGCGCACCCGCACGTAGGAGGCGGCGTGCTCGGCGATGAAGTCGGGCATCGAGCAGTCGGCGAGCACCCGGCCCCGGCCGATCACGACGAGGTGGTCGGCGGTGAGCGCCATCTCGCTCATCAGGTGGCTGGAGAGGAACACCGTGCGGCCCTCGGCGGCCAGCTGCCGGGTCAGCGTGCGCACCCAGCGGATCCCCTCCGGGTCCAGGCCGTTGACCGGTTCGTCGAGGACGACGACCGGCGGGTCGCCGAGCAGGGCGACGGCGATGCCGAGGCGCTGGCCCATGCCGAGGGAGAAGCGGCCCACCCGCTGGCCGGCGACGTCGGTCAGCCCGACCAGGTCGAGCACCTCGTCCACGCGGCGCACCGGGAGCCCGTTGCTCGCGGCCATCCAGCGCAGGTGGTCGCGGGCCGAGCGCCCGGGGTGCACGGCGCGGGCCTCCAGCAGTGCGCCGACCTGCCGCAGCGGCGCGGGGTAGTCGGCGTAGCTGCGCCCGTTCACCGTGACGGTGCCGGCGGTGGGCCGGTCCAGGCCGAGCAGCATGCGCATCGTCGTGGACTTGCCGGCGCCGTTGGGGCCGAGGAAGCCGGTGACCCGGCCCGGGTGCACGGTGAAGGAGATGCCGTCGACGGCGGTGCGGTCGCCGTACTTCTTGGTCAGGCCGCGCGCCTCGATCATCGCGGGCCTCCGGGGAGCGGTCGGGAAGTCATGCCCCGGAGCCTGTCGCGCCGGCGGTCCCCGCCACATCGGGGAGCGCCCTGATCGGACCCTGAAAGCTCCCTGGGAGGTCAGGCGGTCCGGGGGAGGGGCATCCCCGGCTGCAGCTCCCGGCGGAGTGCTCGCGCGGCCGCCTGGCCCGCCCGGTTGGCGCCGATCGTGCTGGCGGAGGGCCCGTAGCCGACCAGGTGCAGGCGTGGCTCGCCGACGACCTGGGTGCCGTCCATGCGGAACCCCCGGCCGGGCTCGCGCAGTCGGAGCGGGGCGAGGTGGCCGACCGCCGCGCGGAAGCCCGTGGCCCAGAGGATGACGTCCGCGTCGACGGACCGGCCGTCCTCCCACGCGACGCCCTGGGGTGTGATCCGGTCGAACACCGGCAGCCGCCGGAGGACACCGCGATCGAGCCCGTCGCGCACGTAGGGGGTGTCGACGGGCAGCCCGGTGACGCCGACGACGCTGCCGGGCCGCCGGCCCTCGCGGACCGCGGCCTCGACCATCGCCACGGCCCGCCGCCCGGCGTCCTCGTCGAACGGACCCTCGCGGAAGACCGGGGGGCGGCGGGTGACCCAGGTCGTGGACGTCACGCGGGAGATCTCGGCCAGCAGCTGGGTGGCCGAGGCGCCGCCGCCGACCACGACGACGTGCTGCCCGCGGAACTCCTCCGCGGCGCGGTAGTCGACGGTGTGCAGCTGGCGCCCGCGGAACAGCTCCTGACCCGGGTAGCGCGGGACGAAGGGCCGGGTCCACGTGCCGGTGGCGTTGACGACGGCGCGCGCGTTCCAGGTGCCGCGGTCGGTGGCGACGGCGAAGCGGCCGTCGTCGGCCCGGCGGACGGCGGCGACGCGGACCGGCCGCAGCACGGGCAGGTCGAAGCGCCGCTCGTACTCCGCGAAGTACGCGGGGACCGACTCCACGGCGGGCGCCGCGTCGTCGTCCGGGTGGAAGGGGAGCCCCGGCAGGTCGTGGACGCGGTGGGTGGTGCCGAGGGTCAGCGAGGGCCAGCGGTGGCGCCAGGCGCCGCCGGGCCCGGGCTCGCCGTCGAGCACCACGAACCCGCTGTCCCGCTCGAAACCCTGGCGGGCCAGCGCCCATGCAGTGGAGAGCCCGGCCTGCCCGGCGCCGATCACGGCGACGTCGACGTCGCGGGGCGGCGGGGTGGCGGTCACCCTCCCGGCAACCGGCCGCGGCAGCCGCTGCTTCCCGTCGCCGTCCGACGACGGGGCGCCGGACCCGTTCCGGGAAAACCGACCGGCCGGTATGGTGCGCCGGGCAACGACCGCCCCGACGGGAAGAGCGCACATGACCACGCGCGAGGCAGCCGACCGCACCCCGGGGCCGGATGGCGCGCCGTGGTTCGTCTCCGTCGAGGTGCAGGTGCGGGTGACGGCCGCCCGGCCCGAGCTCGCGGCCGGCGAGCGCCTGGACGCGGCGGGGGTGGCGGTGCTGGAGCGGGCGCGCTCCCGGGGGCTCCGGACGGCGGTGCTCTCGCTCGACCGGGGTGCCTACGGCGACGACCTGGACTGGGTGGTCGACCACTGGGTCGACTGCGACACCCGGGACGCGGCCGGGATCGTGGGGGCGGTGCGCGCGCTGGGCGGGACGGCGGCCGCAGTGACCAGCGCCGTCGCCGGTTGCACCGGCGCCGCGGCCGTCGCCGCCCGCGCGCTGGGGCTGCGCGGCCCGACGCCCGGGTCGCCGGCGTTGGCCGACGACCGCGGCGCCGTTCGCCGGGCGATCGGTCGAGCCGGCCTGCCCGACGTGCGCTGGGCCGAGGTGGCGGCGGACGCCCCGGACCTGACGTCCCCGGTCGGCTACCCCTGCGTGGCGTGGCCGGGCCACGGGGACGCGCGGCTCGTCTCCGACGACCGGGAACTGCGCGAGATCGCGGCCCGGGACCGGGCGCGGTCGGGGCACGGCAGCGCACGGGCGTCCCGCCACCGGTTCGTCGTCGAGGAGCACGTCCCCGGTCCCCGGTTCGGTGCAGACGGCTTCTGCGACGACGGGACCCCGCTCGTCCTCGCCTGGTCGGAGATCGTCACGACCCCGCCTCCGCGGCTCGACCACCTGGTCAGCACGGCGACGACGCGGCCGCCGGTACCGCAGGCCGCCGGCTGGGTCCGCGCCTGGCTGGCCGCGGTCGGCCACGACACCGGGCCCTTCCACGTCGAGTTCGTCCTCGGTCCGGCCGGTCCGCGGCTGGTCGACGTCGGGACCGCGCTCGTCGGCGACGGCGCGCACACCTGCGTCGACCAGGTGAGCGGTGTCGACACCGCCGACCTCCTGGTCGCCCGCCTGCTCGGCGAGCCCGCCACTACCCCGGCAGCGGTCGCCGGCGCCTGCACGCAGATGCACCTGACCGCACACGCGCCGGGCCGGGTGCGCGCCGTGGGCGGCGTCCGCGACGTGGCCGCGATCCCCGGTCTCGTGGTTGCCGAGGTCTTCACCGGTGCGGGCGAGCTCATCGGGGCGGTCGCCGGCCGGCCGGAGCGCCTGGGGCAGGTCGTGACCGTGGGGGAGACCGCCGAGCAGTCCCGGCGGCGGGCCGCCGCGGCGCTCGACGGCATCCACCTGAGCGTCGACGACCTCGACCCCGTGCCGCCTCCGCGACGGCCGGGTCGCCGCGCCTGCGAGGGCGGCGCCGGGTTCCCGACCAGCGGGCGCCGTCGGGGATCGGCGCGGCGGACCGCCTGACCACCGCCGTTCGGCCGTACCGGGCCGACCGGCGCAACGTGCGCACCGCACGCAGGTCCCGGCCGACGGGTGTGGTCCCGGCCCACTGGAGGTCGGCGCAGGGGCCCGGGGCAGCAGAGTGACCGATCCGTGACCGTTCGGGGGATCGCGCTGCGCCGATCTACCCCTAGAGTCACGGCCCATGTGTGCCAGATCACTCGCCGGCCGTGCAGCCGGTGTGCGCCGCACACCCCGGCCGGGGCGCGTGCGCCGTCGTCGCCCCGGTGGGCGAGCGGCGGCGGTTCCCGCGCCGGCCGCGCGGCCCGGGAACGCGACCGCCCCGAGGCCTCGCCTCACCCTTCCTCGCACGCTCGCTCCCGCGCCCTCCGGCGGCGCAGAAAGGAGGTCCTCCTCGTGCTGAGCATCGAGTCGCTGCACGTCACCTACGGCGGAGCCGTCCAGGCCGTGCGGGGGGTGTCCATGGAGGTCCCCGACGGGAAGGTCGTGGCCGTCCTCGGCAGCAACGGCGCCGGGAAGACGACGCTCCTGCGCACCATCTCGGGCACCCTCCGGCTGCACCGCGGCCGGGTGGAGTCGGGGAGCGTGCGGTTCGACGGCACCGACCTGGTGTCCAAGGACCCGGCCCAGGCCGTCCGGCTCGGCCTCGTGCAGGTGCCCGAGGGGCGGCGCATCTTCGGGCGGCTGACCGTCGAGGAGAACCTGCGCGCCGGGGGGATGGGCAACCGCGACAAGGCGGCGAAGTCCGAGGCCCAGCAGCGGGTCTACGACCTGTTCCCGGTGCTGAAGGAACGGAGCTCGCAGCGGGGGGCGCTGCTCTCCGGCGGTGAGCAGCAGATGCTCGCCATCGGCCGCGCGCTGATGGCCAGCCCCCGGTTGCTCCTGCTCGACGAACCGTCGCTGGGGCTGGCGCCGCGCATCATCGGCCAGATCGGCGAGGTCATCGCCGAGATCAACCGGCAGGGCACCTCGGTGCTGCTGGTCGAGCAGAACGCGACGATGGCGCTCGGGGTCGCCGACCTGGCCTACGTGCTCGACGTCGGAGAGGTGTCCCTCTCCGGTGACGCGCGGCAGCTGTCCCAGACCGACGAGGTCCAGCGGCTGTACCTCGGTCACGACGGCGCCGGCGAGGCCGGCGAGCGGCGGGTCCGCGTGCCCTCGGGGAAGAAGCTCTCCCGGTGGACGGCATGACCGCCCCGCACGCCGCCGGCTCGCACGCCGCCGGGCCGGCCGCCGCCGGGCCGGACACCGGGTCGGAGATCCGGTCGGACATCCCGCCGGTCGAGGTCGACAACGTCAGCGTCCGGTTCGGGGCGATCAAGGCCCTGTCGGAGGTGTCCTTCACGGTCGCGCCCGGCTCGATCCACGCGATCATCGGCCCGAACGGCGCCGGCAAGTCGACGATGTTCAACGTCCTCTCCGGGGTCTACAAGGCCGCCGAAGGCCAGGTCCGGTTCGGTGAGCACCGGCTGGACCGGATGCGGCCGTACCAGATCGCCGGCATCGGCGTCGCCCGCGCGTTCCAGAACATCGCCCTCTCCGGCACCCAGTCGGTGGCCGAGAACCTGATGCTGGGCCGTCACCACCTGACCAAGGCCGGCTTCCTCGCTGCCGGCCTGCGGCTCCCGCGGGCGACGCGGGAGGGGAAGATCCACGGGGCCCGCGTCGCCGAGATCGCCGACTTCCTGGAGCTCGGGGAGAAGCTGCACACGCCCGTCGGCGTCCTCTCCTACGGCGACCAGAAGCGGGTGGAGGTGGCCCGGGCGCTCTGCACGGAGCCGCGGCTGCTCCTGCTCGACGAGCCCGTGGCGGGCATGAACGCCGAGGAGACCGACCGGATGGCCGACGCCATCCTCGAGATCCGGTCGGCGCTCGGGATCTCCGTCGTCCTCGTCGAGCACGACATGGGGATGGTCATGTCGCTGGCCGACCGCGTCACCGTCCTGGACTTCGGCCGGCGGATCGCCGACGGCACCCCGGCCGAGGTGCAGAACGACCCCGAGGTGATCCGGGCCTACCTCGGCTCCGGCGACGAGGAGAACCCCGCCGACGCCGCCGCCCACCACCACCCCTCCGACACGCCAGGGGCGACCTCGTGACCCAGTTCCTCTCCCTGCTCCTCAACGGCATCTCCCTGGGCGCGCTGTACGCGCTGATCGCCCTGGGCTTCGTGATCATCTTCAAGTCCAGCGAGGTGGTGAGCTTCACGCACGGCTCGCTGCTGCTGCTGGGCGCCTACTCCATCGCGCGGCTGTCGGACTCGATCGGGTTCCTGCCGGCCGTCGTGGTGGGCATCCTCATCACCGCGCTCGCCGCGTTCGTCATCGAGCGCCTGATCATCAACCGGCTCCGCGGTGCCGCGGTGATCAGCCTCGCGATCGTCACCATCGGCGTCGACATCATCATCCTGACCGAGCTGATCCGGCGGATCGGCTCGGACATCCTGAACGTGCCGCACCCGTGGGGCGGGGAGTCCTTCCGGGTCGGGAGCGTCGGGCTCAGCCAGAACCGGCTGATCGCCTTCATCGTGGCGGCGGTCCTCATCGCCCTGTTCTTCGCGGCCTTCAAGTACTCGAACTGGGGCATCGCGATGCGCGCCTCGGCAGAGGACGGCGAGACGGCGGCGCTGATGGGCATCCGCCAGGGGAGGGTCTCCGCGCTCGCCTGGGTGGTCGCCGGCGTCCTCGCCGCCGTCGCGGCGCTGTTCCTCGTCGGCTCCCCCACCCCGGGCGTCAGCCCGACGGCGTACGCCGTCGCGCTGCGGGCCTTCCCGGCCGCGATCCTCGGGGGCCTGGACTCGACGGGGGGCGCGCTCGTCGGCGGCCTCCTCATCGGCATCGCCGAGGCGCTGGCCGCCGGGTACCAGGACCAGTTGCTCTTCCTCGGCCGCGGCTTCAGCGCCGTCGTCCCCTTCATCGTGATGATCGCGGTCCTCATGTTCCGGCCCTCCGGCCTGTTCGGGACGAAGGAGCTGACCCGTGTCTGAGTCGACGATGACGGCGCCCCAGGGGGCGCACCGGTCGGGAGTCGACGCGGAGTCGTCGGCCGGCGCTGGCGGTTCCCGGTTGCGGTCGCTGCTGCGGCCGCTGCTGCTGGTCGCGTTCCTGCTGGTCCTGCTCGCCCTGCCGCTGTACGTGGAGGAGTTCTGGCTGCGCACGGGGTTCGCCGCCTTCGGCGCGATCGTCGGCGCGATCGGGCTGAACCTGCTCGTGGGCAACAGCGGGCAGCTGTCGCTGGCGCACGCCTTCTTCCTCGCCGTGGGTGCGGTCAGCTACGTCTACGTCTCCGGCGAGCCGGGCGGGCTCGGCGTCGCCGAGCTGGGCGGGCTGGGCCTGCCGCCGATCATCGGCATGATCGTGGGCGTCCTCCTCGCAGGGCTGGCGGGGCTGGTCTTCAGCCCCCTGGCCGCCAGGCTCCGCGGCATCTACCTCGGTGTGGCGTCACTGGCGCTGGTCTTCATCGGCATCCACGTGCTCAACAGCTGGACCGAGGTCACCGGCGGCTTCAACGGGCGGGCGGCACCGGACTTCTCGCTGTTCGGCTTCACGTTCGCCAACAGCGATCCCGACCTGTTCGTGCTGGGTGTGCCGTTCCGGGAGGCCGAGCGGCTCTGGTACCTCGGCTTGGCCCTGGCGCTGGCCGCCTACGTGTTCGCCCGCAACCTGCTGCGCGGACGCCCGGGCCGTGCGCTGCAGACCCAGCGGGACAGCGAGGTCGCGGCCTCGGTGATGGGCGTCAACGTCCAGGGCTACAAGGCGCGGATCTTCCTGGTCAGCTCCATGTACGCCGGGCTTGCCGGCGTGATGTACGCGCTCTCGATCGGCAGCATCGCACCGGAGTCGTTCGGCCTCGAGCTGTCCATCCTGTACCTCGCCATGATCGTCCTCGGCGGGCTCGGCTCGGTGAACGGAGCCGTGCTCGGGGCGATCTTCGTGAGCGCGCTGCCGCTGGTCTTCCAGAGGTACGCCGACCTGATCCCGTTCGTGGGTCGCGGCGAGGGCCTGGCGGCCGGTGAGGCGGCCCGCTTCCTCTTCGGCGCGGCCATCGTCCTGGTGATCCTCTTCGAGCCCGCCGGCCTCGCCGGCATCGCCCGCCGCATCTCCGGGCGGTTCCGCCGTCCGGGAGGCCGGCTGACCCAGCGCCCACCCGACACACCCAGTCGTTCCACCGAACCCACTCCGTCCGACCCACCAGCCCAAGGGAGCACCACGTGAGACTCAGCAAGCGATCGGCCGGCGCCACGATGCTGGCCGCCACCTTCGTCATGGCCGCCAGCGGCTGCAGCACCAAGGCGCCGGAGTCCTCCGGCGGCGGCGGTGGCGGTGCGGCCGCCGGCGACGTCGCGACCGACATCGGCGTCGAGGGCGAGACGATCAACCTCGGTGTGCTCACCGACCTGACGGGCGTCTTCGCGGCGCTCGGCAACGACATCACCAACGCCAACTCCCTGTTCTGGGAGAACAACCAGGTCTGCGACACCTACGACGTCACCCTCGACGTCCAGGACACCGGCTACGTCCCCCAGCAGGGCGTCTCGCTCTACAGCGGCATGCAGGACAACGTCCTGGCCATGCAGCAGACGATCGGGTCGCCGATCAACACCGCGCTGGCCCCGGAGTACGAGGCCGACCAGATCGTCAACTTCCCCTCGGCCTGGTCCAAGACGCTGACCGAGATCCCGGGCACGGGTGTCGTGGGCGCCACCTACGACGTGGAGATCGCCAACGGCTACGACTACCTGTTCCGGGAGGGGCTCCTCCAGGAGGGCGACACCGTCGGCCACATCTACTTCGAGGGCGAGTACGGCGCCAACGGCGTCGAGGGCACCCGGGCCGTCGCCGAGGCCAAGGGCCTCGAGGTGATCGAGGCGCAGATCAAGGCGACCGACCAGGACATGAGCGCCCAGATCACCCAGTTCAACTCGGCCGGCGTGGACCTCATCGCGCTGACCGTGGCCCCGGGCCAGACGGCCTCGGTCGCGACGGTCGCCGCCGCGCAGGGGCTGGACGTGCCGATCCTCGGCAGCAACCCCGTCTTCGCGCCCGGCCTGCTGGAGGGACCGGCCGCCGAGTGGCTGAAGACCCACCTGTACGTGGCGTCTCCGGTGTCGTCCTTCGACGCCCACCCGGAGCTGCTCCAGCAGTACCAGGAGGCCTACCCCGACGCCGTCCCGAGCCTGGGCGTCGTCGTCGGCTTCGGCATGAGCGAGATCATGAAGCAGGTGCTCGACGCCGCCTGCGAGAACGGTGACCTGACCCGTGAGGGCGTCCTGACCGCCTTCCAGGAGCTGGAGGAGGTCGACACCGGCGGTCTCGTCGTCCCGATCCGCGGCTTCGAGGTCGGCCAGTCGCCGAGCCTGGAGAGCTTCATCCTCCAGCCGGCCGACGTGCCCGGCGGTGCCACCGTCCTCCAGGACGCATTCGAGGGCGAGTTCGCGGCCGACATCGCCGGCTGACCCGCACGACCAGCGGCGCCCCCTCCCTTCTGGGAGGGGGCGCCGTCGCGTGTGCCTACAGCCGCCCGGCGCGGGCGACCGGCACCAGCCGGAGGGCCAGGAGCGCGGCGAGCCCGGCGGCCGCGGCCAGGGGCAGGGTCGCCGACGTGGCGCGAGCGGCCACGGCCATCGCGAAGGGCGCGGCGAAGCCGAGGTAGGCGAAGGAGAGGAAGACCGAGGTCAGCGCACCCAGCCGGGCCGGCGGGGCCAGCCGCGCGGTGAGCGTCAGCCCGGCCGCCAGGCAGAGCCCCCCGCCCGCACCGAGCAGGGGTGCGGCGAGGACCAGCCAGGGCAGCGCCCCGGTGGCGGCGAAGGCGGCGGCGCACCCGAACCCGAGCGTCCCCGCCGCGACGCCGACGACGGCGGTCCACGCGCGCAGGCGGCGCTGCAGCCCGGCGACGACCGTGCCCGCGCCCAGCGTGACCCCGGCGAGCACGCCGGTGACCGCCACCCCGCCGTACGGCAGCTCCACCAGCAGCGGGACGGCGCTGATGATCGTCGAGGGGAACGCGTAGACGCAGATCGCCACCGGGGCCAGCACGCTCAGCAGCAGCAGCCCGTCGCCGCGGCGGACCAGCGGCGCGTCCGGCGTCCCCTCGGTGCCGGCGCGCCGGGCGGGGACCAGGTCGACCGTCTCGGGGAGTCGCACCGCGAACGCCAGGCCGGCCGCGACGAGCACGGTGTGCACCAGGTAGGGGAGCACGGTGGGCGCGGGGGCGTACTGGCCGAGCAGGCCGCTGGTCAGCGGACCGAGGGAGAACCCGGCGGTCATGGCGAAGGCGGCGCGCCGCCCGCCCGCCCCCTCCCCGGAGGCCTTCGACAGCTCGCCGACCCACGCGCTGCCGACGCTGAAGACGACCCCGCTGACCACGCCCTGGGCGAAGCGGGCGGCGAAGAGCAGGAGCAGGGAGTCCCCGGCCGCGGCGAAGGCGAGCGATGCCAGCCCCGAGAGGACGATGCCGGGGATCGCCACCCGCCGGCGGCCCAGCCGGTCCGACAGCGGGCCGGCGAGCATGAGGGCGGGCACGAGCCCGGCGGCGTAGCAGCCGAACAACGCGGTCAGCACCTCGGCGGAGAGGCCGAGCCGCTCCTGGTAGACCAGCAGGAGCGGGGTGGGGACGTTGGTGCCCGCCGCGACGGCGAACAGCGCGAACACGGCGCGCTTCCAGATCACCGGCGCACCCTACGGTGCCGCCGCGTCCGGCCCGCCGTCGTCGCGGGCGTGGTCGCGCAGTCCTCGCTGGGCAGCCGGCCGGCGCGCCCCCGTGGCCGCCGGGCCGGTCGCGGTGCCGGCGGCCCTGGGAAACGGCCTCCACGACCCGGATACGACGAAGCGGCGACGCCGTGGGGCATCGCCGCTGGTCGATCCTGGTGCGCCATCAGGGACTCGAACCCCGAACCCGCTGATTAAGAGTCAGCTGCTCTGCCAATTGAGCTAATGGCGCGGTGCGCCCGGGCAGCCGGGCACGAGCAGGAACGATACCAGCGACCACGCCGTGCCCGGTGCCGGGGGCAGGTGCTCTCCGCCACGTTCCCGGAACCGCCCGCCGGTCGTGCCCGTGTCGCATCCCACTCCCGGCTGTCGGACGTGCGTGGACACTGGTGGGGATCGCCCGCCCGGGTCCGGGGTGGGCCGGGGGAGGAGTCCGACGAGGTGCGACGCACAGCCACGATGATCGCGACGGGAGCGCTGGTCCTGCTGGCCGGCTGCACCGGGTCGGACGCCGAGGTGTCGGCCGAGCCGACCGTCGCGGCCGCGCCGGCGACGATCGAGCTCGCGGTCGCCGACGGGGCGGTCGACGTCTCGCCCGTGATCCCGCTGGAGATCGCGGTGACCGGCGGGGAGCTCGACCAGGTCACCGTCACCGACGCCGCGGGGGCGCCGGTGCCCGGCGACGTCGCGGAGGACGACGGCACGGCGCTGTGGGAGCCGGAGACACCTTTGGCCTACGGCACCGGCTACACGCTCACCGCGACCGCCACGGGCGAGGCAGCGGAGCCCACGACGGCGACGTCGTCGTTCACGACGGTGGACCCGGTCTCCGTGGTGACCCCGGGCATCGGCCCGCTCGACGGCCAGACCGTCGGTGTCGGGATGCCGATCCGCGTCTACTTCTCCGAGCCGGTCGTCGACAAGGCCGCCGTCGAGCGCAACCTCGTGGTCACGAGCTCTACGCCCACCGACGGCGTCTGGAGCTGGTTCAGCGACACCGAGGTGCACTTCCGCCCGTCGACGTACTGGCCCGCGGAGATCGACGTCACCCTGGACGCGAACCTCTACGGCGTCGACTTCGGCGACGGCGTGTGGGGGGAGAAGGACCGCTCGATCTCCTTCTCCATCGGGCAGCGGCACGTCTCGGTCGCCGACGCCGCCACCCACACCATGGAGGTCTACGACGGCGACGAGCTGGTGCAGACCTTCCCGATGAGCGCCGGCGGCCCCGAGTTCCCGAGCCGCAACGGCCCGCACGTCGTCACCGAGCTCAACCGGGACCGCATCATGGACTCCAGCACCTACGGCACGCCGGTCGACAGCCCGAACGGGTACCGCACGCCGGTGGAGTACGCGGTCCGGCTCAACGACAACGGCGAATTCGTGCACGCCGCGCCCTGGTCGGTGGCGCAGCAGGGGCGGGAGAACGTGTCGCACGGCTGCATCAACCTCTCCACCGAGCGCGCCGCCTGGTTCTTCGAGTTCTCGCGGCCGGGCGACGTCGTCGAGATCCGGAATTCCATCGGCCCGACGCTCTCGGCGGCCGACGGCGCGATCTACGACTGGGCAGTCCCCTGGGAGGAGTGGCGCGAGGGCAGCGCGCTGGCGTAGGAGCGGCGTTTCCGCGAGATCCCCGGGGGGCACCACCCCGTCGCATCCGAGGAGGGGGTCCGTCGTGGAGCCGTGGTTGATCGTCGTGCTGGTCGTCGTGGCACTGGTGCTGCTGGCGTTGGTGGCGTTCGCGTACACCAGGCGCTCGCGGACCACGGGGGCCCGCAAGCGGGCGCAGCAGCGCGAGGAGGCCCGCGACCACCTGCGAGAGGCCGAGCTCCGCGGCGCCCGGGCCGAGAAGGAGCAGGCGCTCGCCGAGGAGCAGGCCGCCCGCGCCCGCCGGGAGCTCGCCGAGGTGCAGGAGCGCGCCGCGCTCGCCGAGCAGGAGGCCCGGCAGCGCGCCGCGCGCGCCGAGGAGGACCGCACCGCCGCCGAAGAGCTCCGCGCGCAGGCCCAGCGCCTGGCGCCCGACATCGCCTCCGACGGTCAGCCGCACCCCGAGGGCGGCGCCACGCGCATCTGACGCGCCACCGCTCAGTTCGCGCCCCAGCGGCGGTCCCAGTTCCGAGGACCGTCGAACCGGAGGGGTGCCATGACCGATCTGCTGGCCATCGGGACGCGCAAGGGGCTGTGGCTGGCCCGCAGCGAGGACGACCGCCGCACCTGGTCGCTGGACGGCCCGCACCTGCTGGCGCAGGAGGTGGCGGCGGTGTCCGTGGACACCCGTCGCGCCACGCCGCGGGTGCTGGCGGGTGTCCAGTACGGGCACTGGGGTCCGTCGGTCACCTGGTCGGACGACCTCGGGGGCAGCTGGCAGGAGACCGACCACGGGGCCATCCGCTTCCCCGAGGACACCGGCGCCGCGCTCGGCCGGGTGTGGCAGCTGCGCCCGGACTCGGCCGACCGGCCCGACCTGGTCTGGGCCGGGTGCGAACCGCAGTCGCTGTGGCGCAGCACCGACGGCGGCTGCAGCTTCTCGCTGGTGCGCGGGCTGTGGGACCACCCGCACCGGCCCACCTGGGAGCCGGGGGCCGGCGGCGGCGCGGTGCACACCGTGCTGCCCGACCCGGTCACCGACCGGGTGACCGTCGCGATGAGCACCGGCGGGGTCTACGTCAGCGACGACGGCGCCACCGGGTGGTCGCCGCACAACTGGGGCATCAGCGCCGTCTTCCTCCCCGAGCCGCCCGAGTACGGGCAGTGCGTGCACAAGGTCGCCGTCGACGCCGGTGACCCCGCGCGGATGTACGCGCAGAACCACTTCGGGGTCTTCCGCACCGACGACGGCGGCGGGTCGTGGACCTCGATCGCCGACGGGCTCCCGGCCGACTTCGGCTTCCCCATCGCCGCCTCGCCGACGGTGCCCGGCACCGCCTGGGTGGTCCCGCTGGTCGCCGACGTGCAGCGCGTCCCGCCGGACGGCCGGCTCCGCGTGCACCGCACCCGCGACGCCGGGGGGAGCTGGACCGAGGTCGGCGCCGGACTCCCCGACGGCTCCTGGACGGCGGTGCTGCGCGACGCCTTCTGCACCGACGACCACGAGACCACCGGCGTCTACCTCGGCACCCGCGACGGCTGCGTCTACGCCAGCGCCGACGAGGGCGAGACGTTCACCCTGGTCGCCGACCACCTGCCCGACGTGCTCGTCGTGCGGGCGGCCCGGCTGCCGTGAGGGGGGCCGGCATGACCGTGGAGGTGGTCCTTCCCGGGTCGCTGGCCGACCTCGCCGGTGGGACGCGGCACCTGCGGGTCGACCCGGACGACGCGACGCTCGCCGCGGTGCTGGACGCGGTGGCCGCCCGGCACCCGGTGCTCGGCCGGCGCATACGCGACGAGGCGGGCGCGCTGCGGCGGTTCGTCAACGTCTACGTCGACGGTGAGGACGTGCGCTGGCAGGGCGGCCTGGCGACCGCGGTCCGCGACGGCGCGGTGGTGCAGGTGCTGCCCTCGGTCGCCGGCGGCTGTTGAAGGACCCGCTGCCCACGGCCCCGTCCCGAGGGTCGTCCCGAGCCTGCGAGGGATCAGGAGGACGGGGTCCTTCCACTCGTGGCGGGACCCCGCAGGCGGCCTCAGAGGGCGGCGAGCGTGGCGCAGTTCGGGCAGAGCTGCGCGTCGTCGTAGCCCTCCGGCGGCCAGGGCAGCTGCTCGTCGATGGAGACGAAGGCGCCGCACAGCGCCTTGCGGCTCTGCCCGTTCACCCGCCCGATCGTCGCGTGCGCCGGGCCGATCTGCCGGGGAGTGAGGCCCTCGGCGCCGAAGGACCCGACCATGACGACCGCGTGTGCCGTGCCGTACGCGTAGACACTCGTCATGCGCCCAGAGTCCGAGCCCGCAGCCGGTTGCGCCACCACCGCCGGGCACGTGTCCGCCGCACCCGTCACACCACCCCCACCCGACTCGCGCGGTGTGCGGCGGGTGGGGATGGTGGCCCGGTTTCCCGGCGGGGTCCTTCCTCAGGAGGCGTAGATCTTCTCCACCTCGGCGGCGAACTCCTTCATGACCACCGAGCGCTTGAGCTTCAGCGAGGGGGTCAGCTGGCCGCCCTCCACCGTCCACTCGACCGGCAGGACCGCGAAGGACTTGATCGACTCGGCCTTGGACACCTGCGCGTTCGCCCGGTCGACCGCGGCCTGGAGCTCGGCCATGACCTCCGGGTCGTCGACCAGCTCGGCCAGCGGGGTGTCGGTCGGGCGTCCCTTGGCCTCCAGCCACCCGGGCAGCGCCTCGGCGTCCAGGGTGATCAGGCAGCCGATGAACGGGCGGTTGTCGCCGACGACGATGCACTGGCTGACCAGCGGGTGGGCGCGGATCTTGTCCTCGAGCACCGCGGGCGAGACGTTCTTCCCGCCCGAGGTGACGATCAGCTCCTTGATCCGCCCGGTGATCGTCACGTAGCCCTCGTCGTCGATCACGCCGACGTCGCCGGTGGCGAACCAGCCGTCGCGCATCGTCTCGGCGGTGGCCTCCGGGTTGTGCCAGTAGCCGCGGAAGACCTGCGGCCCGCGGATGAGGATCTCGCCGAGGTCGTCGATGCGCACCGCCGAGCCCGGCGCCGGCCGGCCGACGGTGCCGACCTTCATGGCGTCCGGGCCGCTGACCGTGGCCGGGCCGGTGGTCTCGGTGAGCCCGTACCCCTCGAGGATGGTGACGCCGATGCCGCGGAAGAAGTGGCCGAGGCGCTCGCCCAGGGGCGCGCCGCCGGAGAGCGCGTACTCCACCTGGCCGCCCATCGCCGCCCGCAGCTTGCCGTAGACCAGCCGGTCGAACAGCGCGTGCTGCAGCTTCACCGCCAGCGAGGGGCCGCCGGTGTCCTGCCCCTTGGACCAGGCGACGGCGACGCGCTCGGCGCGGTCGAAGATCGCGCCCTTGCCGCCGGCGTGCGCCTTCTGCCGGGCGCCGTTGTAGACCTTCTCGAAGACGCGCGGTACGGCGACGAGGAAGGTCGGCCGGAAGCTGCCGAGATCGGCCAGCAGCGAGGCGAGGTCGGGGGTGTGGCCGAGCCGGGCGCCGTTCTGGATGCAGCCGACCTCGATGATCCGCGCGAAGACGTGCGCCAGCGGCAGGAAGAGCAACGAGCTCGCGTTCTCGGCCACCATCGCGGGGATCACCCTGGGGGCGAGCTCCGCGACGTACAGCAGGTTGCCGTGGGTCAGCTCGCACCCCTTGGGGCGCCCGGTGGTCCCCGACGTGTAGATGATCGTGGCGAGGGTTTCGGTGGTGAGCGTGGCGCGGCGCGCGGCCAGCTCCTCCTCGGGCACCTCGTCGGCGCGGGCGGCGGCGGCCTGCAGGTCGCCGGCGTCGACGGTCCAGATCTCGCGCAGGTCGGGCAGGTCGGCCCGCACCGACTCCACCAGGGCACGGTGCGCGGCGCTCTCGACGACGACGGCGACCGCGCCGGAGTCCGACAGGATCCACTGGGCCTGCTCGGCCGAGGAGGTCTCGTAGATCGGGACGCCGACGGCTCCGGCGGTCCAGATCGCGTAGTCGGCCAGCGTCCACTCGTAGCTCGTCCGGCCGAGGATGCCGACCCGGTCGCCCGGCCCGACGCCGGCCGCGATCATCCCGCGGGCGAGCGCTGCGACCTGCTCGGCGAACTCCCGGCTGGTGACCGGCACCCAGACGCCGCCGACGTTGCGGCTGAGGGCGACCCGGTCGGGGTTCTCGCGGGCGTGGGTGGTCACCGCGTCGGGCAGCGCGGCGGTGGCCGGGATCTCGAAGGCGGTGGGGCTGGAGTACTCCTGCACGGGTGGGCTCCTCGGGGTGACGACACGACACTGTGACGTGGCTCGCGAAGATACAGAACGAGCGGTCTGTATGTTCGGGTTCCCGGCGCGGGGACCGCCCGGGATCCGTGAGTTCCCGGAGGTCGGTGTGCAGTCAGCCCTCTACGAGGCCGAGCACGAGTCGTTCCGCGCGATGCTGCGTGACTTCCTCGCCAAGGAGGTCACCCCGCACCACGACGAGTGGGAGAAGGCCGGCGTCGTCGACCGCTCGGTCTGGCTGCGGGCCGGCGAGCAGGGACTGCTGGGCATGGACGTGCCGGAGGAGTTCGGCGGCGGCGGGGTCAAGGACTTCCGCTACAACGCCATCCTCTCCGCCGAGGTCAGCCGGGCTGGCGCCAGCGGCCTGGGATTCACGCTGCAGAACGACGTCGTCGCGCCCTACCTGATCGGGCTCACCACGGACGAGCAGAAGCGACGCTGGCTCCCTGGGCTCGTCAGTGGCGAGATCATCACCGCGATCGCCATGACCGAGCCGGGCGCGGGCTCGGACCTGCAGGGGCTGCGCACCACCGCCCGCCGCGACGGCGAGGAGTGGGTGCTCAACGGGTCCAAGACCTTCATCACCAACGGCATCAACGCCGATCTCGTCATCGTCGTCGCCCGCACCGACCCCGAGGCCGGCGCCCGCGGCTTCTCCCTGCTCGTCGTCGAGCGCGGCATGCCCGGGTTCGAGCGCGGCCGCAACCTCGACAAGATCGGCCTCAAGGCGCAGGACACCGCCGAGCTGTTCTTCGAGGACGTGCGGGTGCCGGCGGCCAACCTGCTCGGCACGGAGGGCCACGGCTTCTTCCACCTCATGGAGAACCTGCCGCAGGAGCGCCTCTCCATCGCCGCGGGCGCGGTCGCCTCGGCGCGCATCGTGCTCGACCTGACCGTCCGGTACTGCAAGGACCGGACCGCCTTCGGCAAGCCGATCGGGTCCTTCCAGAACACCCGGTTCGAGCTCGCCGAGATGCACACCGAGGTGTCGATCGCCGAGACCTACCTCGAGAAGGCGATCCTCGAGCACAACGCCGGCCGGTTCACCGTCGAGGACGCGGCGATGGCCAAGTGGTGGACGACGGAGCTGCAGAAGCGCGTCGTCGACCGGTGCCTGCAGCTGCACGGCGGCTACGGCTACATGCTCGAGTACCCGGTCGCCAAGGCGTTCCTCGACTCGCGCATCCAGACGATCTACGGCGGGACGACGGAGATCATGAAGGAGATCATCGGCCGCTCGCTCGGCGTCTGAGCCCGTCCACCCATCCCGAGAGGACCCGTATGGCCACCGAGGCACGAGCATGAGCACCGAGGCGTTCATCTACGACGCCGTGCGCACCCCGCGCGGCAAGGGCAAGAAGACCGGTGGGCTGCACTCGGTCAAACCGATCAGCCTGACCACCGGGCTCATCGACGAGGTGCGCCGGCGCAACCCCGGGCTGGACCCGGCGCTGGTCGACGACATCGTCCTGGGCGTCGTCTCGCCGGTCGGGGAGCAGGGCGCGGTCATCGCCCGCACCGCCGCCCTCGCGGCCGGCCTGCCCGAGACAGTGGCCGGCGTGCAGATCAACCGGTTCTGCGCCAGCGGCCTGGAGGCGGTCAACCTCGCCGCGCAGAAGGTGCGCTCCGGCTACGAGAACCTGGTGCTCGCCGGCGGCGTCGAGTCGATGTCGCGCGTGCCGATGGGCTCCGACGGCGGCGCCTGGCCGATGGACCCCGAGACCGCCGCCCGCACCGGCTTCGTCCCCCAGGGCATCGGCGCGGACCTGATCGCGACCCTGGCCGGCTGGAGCCGGGAGGACGTCGACGCCTACGCCGCAGAGTCCCACGCCCGCGCGGCGAAGGCCTGGTCGAACGGCTACTTCGACGGTTCGGTCGTCCCGGTGACGGACCGGAACGGCACCGTCGTCCTGGACACCGACGAGCTGGTCCGCCCCGGCACCACCGTCGAATCGCTGGCCGGGCTGCCGTCGGCGTTCGCCGGGATCGGCGACATGGGCGGCTTCGACGCCGTCGCGCTGAACAGGTACCACTGGGTCGAGCGCATCGACCACGTCCACACCGCCGGCAACTCCAGCGGCATCGTCGACGGCGCGGCCCTGGTGGTCGTCGGCACCGAGGATGCGGGGCGCCGCAACGGGCTGACCCCCCGCGCCCGCATCGTGAGCACCGCCGTCTCCGGCGCCGACCCGGTGATCATGCTGACCGGCCCGGCGCCCGCGACGCACAAGGCGCTGGCGAAGGCCGGGCTCACCGTCGACGACATCGACCTGGTGGAGATGAACGAGGCGTTCGCCGCCGTCGTCCTGCGGTTCATGTCCGACACCGGCTTCGACCACGAGCAGGTCAACGTCAACGGCGGCGCGATCTCGATGGGGCACCCGCTGGGCGCCACCGGCGCGATGATCCTGGGCTCGCTCGTCGACGAGCTCGAGCGGCGCGACCTGCGCCGCGGCCTGGCCACCCTGTGCGTCGGCGGCGGGATGGGCATCGCCACCGTCGTCGAGCGAGTCTGAGGAGCACCGCAGTGAGTGACAGCACCATCCGCTGGGAGTCCGGCGCCGACGGCGTCGTCACCCTCACCCTCGACGACCCCGCGTCGTCGGCCAACACCATGAACGACGCGTACGTGCGGTCGATGGGCGAGACGATCGACCGGCTGGAGCGGGAGCGGGACTCGGTCCGCGGCGTCGTCCTGACCAGCGCCAAGAAGACCTTCTTCGCCGGCGGGAACCTCGGCAGCCTGATCCAGGCGACGCCGGAGACCCGCGACCAGGTCCTCGCCCAGGTGACGCTGGTGAAGAGCCAGCTGCGCCGGCTGGAGACCCTCGGCGTCCCGGTCGCCGCAGCGATCAACGGCGCCGCGCTCGGTGGTGGCCTCGAGATCGCGCTGGCCTGCCACCACCGCGTCGTCCTGGACGACCCGAAGGTCACGCTCGGCTTCCCCGAGGTCACCCTCGGCCTGCTGCCCGGCGGCGGCGGGATCGTCCGCTCGGTCCGGCTGCTCGGCCTGACGACGGCGCTGCTGGAGCTGCTGCTGCAGGGTCGGCAGGTGCGGCCGGACAAGGCCGTGGCGCTGGGGCTGGTGCACGAGTCGGCGGCCGACCGCGACGAGCTGCTCGCCAAGGCGCGCGCCTGGGTGCTGGCGAACCCGGACGCCGCCCAGCCGTGGGACACCAAGGGCTACAAGGTGCCCGGCGGCACCCCGTCGTCGCCGTCGCTGGCCAGCACGCTGCCCGCGTTCCCGGCGAACCTGGCCAAGCAGCTCAAGGGGGCGCCGTACCCGGCTCCTTACGCGATCCTCTCGGCCGCGGTGGAGAGCCTGCAGGTCGACGTCGACACCGCGTTCACCGTCGAGGGGCGTTACTTCGTCGACCTGGTGGTCGGGCAGATCTCGACCAACATGATCCAGGCGCTGTGGTTCGACCTGAACCGCATCAACGGCGGCGGGTCGCGGCCGGCGGTCCAGGAGCGGTTCACCGTCGCCAAGGTCGGCGTGCTCGGCGCCGGGATGATGGGCGCCGGCATCGCGCACGCGTTCGCGAAGGTCGGCGTCGACGTCGTCCTCAAGGACGTGAGCGCCGAGGCCGCCGAGAAGGGCAGGGACCACGTCGCCGGGCTGGTCGGCACGCAGGTGTCCCGCGGGCGCATGAGCCGGGAGAAGGCGGATGCCTTCCTCGCCCGCATCACCCCCACCGGCGACGCCGCCGACCTCGCCGGCTGCGACGTGGTCGTGGAGGCGGTGTTCGAGGACACCGCGCTGAAGCACCGGGTGCTCGCCGAGGCCGAGGCGCACGCCGCGAGCGGTGCGCTGCTGGCCTCCAACACCAGCACGCTCCCGATCACCGGCCTCGCCACCGGTGTGCAGCGGCAGTCCGACGTCGTGGGCATGCACTTCTTCTCGCCGGTGGACAAGATGCCGCTGGTCGAGCTGATCGTGGGGGAGCAGACGTCCGACGTCGCGCTCGCCCGCGCCTACGACGCCGTGCGGCAGATCGGCAAGACGCCGATCGTCGTCTCCGACAGCCGCGGCTTCTTCACCAGCCGGGTCTTCGGCACGCTGGTCATGGAGGGCGCCGCACTGCTGGCCGAGGGCGTCGCGCCGATGAGCGTGGAGCGGGCCGCGCTCCAGGCCGGCTTCCCGGCCGGGCCGCTGACCCTGCTCGACGAGGTCACCCTCACCCTGCCGCTGAAGATCCGCGACGAGGCGGCCAGGGCCGGCGCCACCGACGACCACCCCGGCGTCGCGGTGCTGCGCACGCTGGTCGAGCACGGGCGGACGGGGAAGTCCTCGGGGCAGGGCTTCTTCGACTGGCAGCCGGAGAAGCGGGTCTGGCCCGGGCTCGCCGAGCTGTTCCCGGCCCGCGACCCGCAGGACCCGGCCGCGGTGCCCTTCACCGACGCGCAGGAGCGGCTGCTGTTCGCCATGGCGGTGGAGACGGCGCGCTGCCTCGAGGAGCAGGTGCTGCGGACCGTCGAGGACGCCAACATCGGCTCGATCATGGGGATCGGCTTCCCGCCGCTGTACGGCGGCGTGCTGCAGTACGTCGACCAGTACGCGGGCGGGGTCGCGGGCTTCGTGGCCCGAGCCGACGCGCTGGCCGACCGCTACGGCGAGCGGTTCCGCCCGACGGCGATCCTGCTGGAGCGGGCGGTGCCGGCCGGCAGCCTGCGGGCCGCCGCGGCGGTCTGAGACGACGCCGAGGTGACCGCTGCTCCGACGGCGCGCCGGACGCAGGCCGAGCGGCGGGCCAGCACCCGCGAGGCGCTCGTGCGCGCCACCGTGGGGGCGCTGGTCGAGCTGGGCTACGCACGCACCACCACCCAGGAGGTGCAGCGCCGGGCCGGCGTCTCCCGCGGCGCGCTGACCCACCAGTTCACCACCAAGGCCGAGCTCGTGCTGGCCGCGGTCGACCACCTCTACGAGGAGTTCAGCGCGAGCGTGCGCCAGGCCGCGGTCGACCTGCCGGCGGACCCGGCGGCGCGCGCCCGGCTGGGGGTGCAGCTGGTCTGGGAGAGGTTCCACGGGACCTTGTTCGTCGCGGCGATGGAGCTCTGGGGTGCCGCCCGGACCGATCCCGAGCTGCGCGCCGCGCTGCTCCCGCACGAGCGGCGGCTCGGGGCGCAGCTGCGGACGCTGGCCATGGAGGTGTTCGGTGAGCAGGTGGCGCGGCATCCGCAGGCCGAGGCGGTCTACCAGGTGCTGCTCACCTCGATGCGGGGCCAGGCGCTGACCTACGCGCTGCAGCCCGACGCCCCCCGCACCGGCCCGCACGTCGAGCACTGGCAGTCGATCGTGGAGGCCTTCACCGCCCGCGGGGACCGCCTGAGAAGCTGACACCCTCGACAGGTGCTGCTCCGGGGGGCGCGGATCGATGGCCACGACGGCCCTGCTGGTGCTCGACCTGGTCGGCACCTTCGCCTTCGCCCTCAACGGCGCCCTCACCGCGCTGCGCACCACCCGGCTCGACATCGTCGGCGTGGTCACCCTGGGCATGATCACCGCGCTGGGGGGCGGGACCATCCGGGACGTCTTCCTGGACAGCCTGCCCCCGGCCACCTTCCTGGACTGGCGCTACCTCGCGGTCGCCGCCGGCGGTGGCCTGATCGCCTTCATCGCGGGGCCCTACCTGGAGCGGCTCAACGGGGCGATCAACGTGCTCGACGCCGCCGGCCTGAGCCTGTTCGCGGTCACCGGCGCGCTGAAGGCCCTCGACCTCGGCTTCGGCCCCGCGCAGGCGGTGATCGTCGGCGCGATCACCGGCGTCGGCGGCGGCACGCTCCGCGACGTGCTGATCCGGCAGGTCCCCTCGGTGCTGACCAGCGGGCTCTACGCCGTGCCTGCGCTGGTCGGGGCGACGGCCGTGGTGGTGGCGGAGCTCCTCGGCACCCGCGGGCCGGTCGCCTCGGTCTGCGCCGCCGCCCTGTGCTTCACCATCCGGATGGTGGGGGTGCGCTTCGACGTGCACGCGCCCTTCCCGCCGGTGCGCCGGCCTCGTCCGCGGGAGGGGCCGGCGTCCCGGGGGCGCCTGCGCCGGGCACCGGGCCGGCGACGATCCCGGTCCTGACCGGCGCCGGACCCGCCACCGGCCCGCGCGGCGCGGTTCAGGGTGTCCGCTCGGCCACCGGCAGGATCTCGCCGCTCTCCACGCGGGCGCGGTAGCCGTTGATCTCCCGCTTCACGACCCGGGCCAGGATGTAGAGCCCGATGATGTTCGGCAGCGACATCAGGAAGATCATGCTGTCGGAGAAGCCGATCACCGCGTCCAGGGTCGACGAGGCGCCGATGACCACGAAGAGGCAGAAGATCAGCTTCCACGTCCGGTCGACGATCATCGACTCGCCGAACAGGTAGGTCGCGGCCTTGAGGCCGTAGTAGCTCCAGGCCAGCATCGTCGAGTAGGCGAAGAGGATGACCGCGACGGCCAGCACGATGGGGAACCAGTCGACGACGGTCTCGAAGGCCGCCGACGTCGTCTCCACACCGGGGTCGCTCGCCTCGTCGGCGTAGGTGCCGGTGATGACGATGGCCAGCGCCGTCATCGTGCAGATGACCACGGTGTCGATGAACGGCTCGAGGACGGCGACGTGGCCCTCGGTGGCCGGGTGCTCCGTCTTGACCGCCGAGTGCGCGATCGCAGCCGAGCCCAGGCCCGCCTCGTTGCTGAACGCGGCCCGGCGGAACCCCTGGATGAGGACGCCGACGATGCCGCCGTAGCCGGCCTCGGGGCTGAACGCCTGGGAGACGATCGCCCACAGCGCCTCGGGGATCTGCCCCAGGTTGGCGAACAGCACGGTCAGGCAGGCGAGCACGTAGAAGACCGCCATGAACGGGACCAGCTTGTCGGTGACCCGGGCGATGCTGCGGATCCCGCCGATGATCACCGCGCCGACGAAGAGCGCGAGCACCAGGCCGAACACCGCGCCGGCGGCGCCGAACCCGA
This sequence comes from Blastococcus sp. SYSU DS0541, assembly GCF_054050875.1. NCBI lineage: Bacteria > Bacillati > Actinomycetota > Actinomycetes > Geodermatophilales > Geodermatophilaceae > Blastococcus > Blastococcus sp. SYSU DS0541. The sequence goes on from NZ_JBJHAD010000013.1 coordinate 26,361, forward strand.
GCGGGCCGTCGTCGCCGCCGGTGACCGACTGCGCCTGCTGGAAGGCCTGGTTGGCCTGGAACATGTTGCCGCCGCCGACGGCCCCGCCGAGGGTGAAGATGCAGAACAGGATGGCGAGGACCTTGCCGAACGTGCCCAGCCCCGGACTCCTCTCCCGCAGCCCCTTGGTGAGGTAGTACATCGGGCCGCCGGAGACCCGCCCGTCCGGGTAGACGTTGCGGTACTTCACCCCGAGCGTGCACTCGACGCCCTTGGTGCACATGCCGAGCAGGCCCGCGACGATCATCCAGAGCGTGGCCCCCGGCCCGCCCAGGGAGATCGCCACGGCCACGCCGGCGATGTTGCCCAGGCCGACGGTGCCCGAGACCGCCGTCGCCAGGGCCTGGAAGTGGGTGACCTCACCGGCGTCGCGGGGGTCGTCGTACCGGCCGCGGATCAGCTGGATGGCGTGGCTGAAGGCGCGGAACTGGAAGCCGCGCAGGTAGATCGTGAAGAAGAGGCCGGCGATGACCAGCCAGACCACGATGAGCGGGAGCTCGACGCCCTCGTCGATGAACTCCAGCGGGACGGCGAAGAAGACGATCCCGGTGATCCACTCGGAGATCGGCGCGAAGAAGCCGTCGACCTGCTCGTCGAAGGTGGCGGCCAGGAGCGAGTCGGACGGCGAGGTCATCACGGCACCACCAGGACGGGGATGGGGGACAGCTGGATGAGGCTGCTCGGCGTCGAGCCGAACAGCAGGGTGCGCACCCGGCTCTGCCCCGTCCGGCCGACGGTGATCCAGGCGGCGTCGTGCTCGCGGGCCAGGCGCACCAGCGTCTCGGCGGGGTGCCCGTGCCGGACGACCCCCTCGATCGTCAGGTCGCCGGCCTCGGAGAGCCGGGCGACGACCGGGTTCAGGACGCGTTCGCGGGCGGCGGTGGCCTCCTGCTCCTTCTCCACGGGGCGGCGCTCGTTCTCCTCCGCGGTGGTGAAGGAGTAGGGCGACCACGGGACGACGCAGGCGACGACGAGCCGCAGGTGGTGACGGCGGGCGGCATCGGCCGCCGCGTCCGCGGCGCGACCGCTCGACTCGCTGCCGTCCAGGCCTACCAGGATGGATTCGGGCACGGGCCCACCTCCGGCGGAGAGGATGATCGGGCGACCGTAGCGGTGTTCGCGCCGGTCGGCAGGTCGAGCGCGCCCCTCCGCCGGCCGGGGGTCAGGACGCCGGTGTCACGTGCCGCGCGGGCGGGCGGAGAGCCCCGTCGGCGGGGTCGCCGTCCTCGGTGACCCCGCCGCCGGCAGCCTCGCCGCCCGGAGCGTCGCCGTCGTCCGGCTGCCACTCCGACCGACGGCCGACCTGCCGCCGCCAGCCCTGCACGGCGGCCGCCAGCACCCCGGCCACCGGGACCGCGACGAAGAGGCCCAGCAGTCCGAAGGCCGAGGCGGCTCCGGTGGTCAGCAGCAGCACGACCAGCGGGTGGAAGCTGATCGCCCGGGACAGCAGCAGGGGGGCGAGCACGTTGCCCTCGATCTGCTGCACCAGGACGACGATCAGCAGCGCCCACAGCGCCGTGTCCCAGCCGTTGGTCACGCCGGCGACCGCGACCGCCACGGCGCCGGCGATGGTCGCGCCCACCAGGGGGACGTAGGCGAGCAGGAACGTCAGCGCCCCGATGGGGAGGGCGAGCGGGACGTCGAGCAGCCACAGCCCCAGCCCGATCAGCAGGCCGTCGATCAGCCCGGTGGCGGTCGAGGCGTAGAACCAGGCGCCGGCGGTGCGGAGCCCGGCGCGGAATGCTGCGTCGACCGGCGACCGGTGCTCGACGGGCAGTGCCCGGACGAACTGGCGCCACAGCGCGTCGCCGCTGGTCAGCGCGAAGATCGTGAAGAAGAGCGCGATCAGCAGGACCGTGGTCACGTTCCCCACCGCGTTCAGCCCCTGGGCGGCCGCGCTCCCGAGCCCCGACGCGGCTGTGCCCACCGAGGACTCCAGCTGCTCGAGCACCTGGTCGAGCCCGGCGTTGTTCATGTCCTCGGTCCGCGCCTGGACCCAGGCCGTCGTCTCGTTGATCGCGTCGGCGCTCGCCGCGACGAGGCCGGGCCAGGCCACGATCAGCTGCAGCACCAGGAAGGTGAGCACGCTGACGAAGAAGGCGAGGTAGCCGATGACGCAGAGGATCGCCGCGAGCACGGCAGGGACGCCGTGGCTCCGGAGCCAGCGGGCGATCGGCCAGAGCATGGCGACCTGGGCGAGGCCGAGCATCGCGGCGGCGGCGACGAACTGCACCTGGAGCAGCAGCCAGATGACGCCCAGCGCGGCCAGCCCGATGACCAGCAGCCGCCCGGCGATCACCGCCTCCCGCTGGAAGAGCGCCGCCCGGCTGTCCGCGAGCTGTGGCGTCGCGGGGTGCGCCCCGGCGGCGCGGATCGGCGGCGGTTCGGTCATGCCCCACCCCCCCTCCGCTGCGCGCGGGCCCGTGCCGGGGGCCTCGACGCGCCCATCCTGACGCCTCCGCCGGTCCGGCGGGGAAGCGCCTCGCATGGCGGTCCCCCCGAACGGGTAGCCGACCGGGGGTCACCAGCACGTCGGACGTGCGCGCGGTCGCGGGGCGGCTGCGCGCCGAGGGAGGAGGATCCCGTGCTCGGACTGATCGGGCTGCTGCTGGTCGTGTGGCTGGTGCTCGCCGTCGTCGGTGCGGTCGTGGAGGGGCTGTTCTGGCTCCTCGTCATCGGCGTGGTGCTGTTCCTGGCCACCGCCGCCTGGGGGTGGACCAAGCGCAACACCAGGGTCTGACCGCCGCGGCGGCCGGTTCCGCGGGGACCGGCCGCCCGGCGGGCGGGCCTCAGCCCCGGGCGTGGAGCTGGTCGGCGAGGCCGGCGGCGAAGCCCTCGGCGACGGCGAGCTGCCCGCGCAGCGCGGTGACCCGGGCGGTGGCCGCCTCGTGGAACATGCGCAGCCGGTCCAGCAGCTGCGCCCGGTCGCCGGTGCCGGCATCCAGGTCGGCGAGCAGGCCGAGCAGCTCGCGCATCTCCTCGAGCGCGAACCCCAGCGGCTTCATCCGCTTGATCACCTCGAGGCGCGCGACGTCCCCGTCGCTGTAGAGGCGGAAGCCGCCCTCGGTGCGGGCGGTGGGGACGACCAGCCCCTCCTCCTCGTACCAGCGGATGGTGCGCAGGCTCAGCCCGGTCCGCTCCGCGACCTGGCCGATCTGGAGCAGCCCGGCGCGTGCCGCCTGCATCAGTGCGCCCCGGCGAGCCGGCCGGTGTGCCGCTCGAAGCGGTCGGCCGAGTGCCCGTTGAGGCCGACGATCTCGACCGTCTTGCCGCGGGTGGCGTACTTGTGCGTGATCGCGTCGAGCACCGCCACGGTGGAGGCATCCCAGACGTGCGCGTTCGACAGGTCGACCACGACGTCCTCCGGGTCGCCGTTGTAGTCGAACTGGGAGACGAGGTCGTTGCTCGAGGCGAAGAACAGCGCGCCGTGCACCGAGTACACGCGGGTGCCGCCGTCGGGGTCCAGGACGCTGGTCACCTCGACGAGGTGCGCGACGCGGCGGGCGAACAGCACGCACGCGGTGAGGACGCCGCCCCCGACGCCGATCGCGAGGTTGTGGGTGAGCAGCGTGCCGGCGACGGTCACCAGCATCACCGTGGTCTCGCTGCGGGGCATGCGGTGGAGGGTGCGCAGGCTGTGCCAGTCGAAGGTGGCGATCGACACGAAGATCATCACCGCGACGAGCGCGGCCATCGGGATGATCGCGACGACGTCGCCGAGGGCGACCACGAGGACCAGCAGGAAGGCGCCGGACAGGAAGGTCGACAGCCGGGTGCGGGCACCGGACTTCACGTTGATCATCGTCTGGCCGATCATCGCGCAGCCGCCCATGCCGCCGAAGAAGCCGGAGGCGACGTTGGCCACGCCCTGGCCCCAGGACTCGCGGGTCTTGTCCGAGTGGGTGTCGGTGAGGTCGTCGACGAGCTTGGCGGTCATCAGCGACTCCATCAGCCCGACCAGGGCCACGCCCAGCGCGAACGGCGCGATGATCGTCAGGGTCTCCCAGGTGAAGGGGACGGCCGGGATGCCGAGGAAGGGCAGGCTGTCCGGCAGCTCGCCCTGGTCGCCGACGTCGGGCAGCGCCCAGCCGGCGGCCACCGTCAGCCCGGTGAGCACGACGATCGAGATCAGCGGCGAGGGGACGGCGGCGGTGAGCCGGGGCAGCAGGAAGATCATCGCCAGCCCCGCGGCGACCAGCGGGTAGACCAGCCAGGGGACGTCGACCAGGTGCGGCAGCTGCGCGGTGAAGATGAGGATCGCCAGCGCGTTGACGAAGCCGACCATCACGCTGCGCGGGATGAAGCGCATCAACCGGGCGACGCCGGCCGCGGCGAGCAGCACCTGGAAGACGCCGCCGAGGACGACCGCGGCGAACAGGTACTCGACGCCGTGCTCGAGGGCCAGCGGCGCGACGACGAGCGCGATCGCGCCGGTGGCCGCGGTGATCATCGCCGGGCGGCCGCCGGTGAACGCGATCACCACGGCCATCACGAACGAGGAGAACAGCCCGACCCGCGGGTCGACGCCCGCCAGGATGGAGAAGCTGATCGCCTCCGGGATGAGGGCCAGGGCGACCACGAGGCCGGCGAGGACCTCGGTGCGGGCGGTGCTCGGGGAGAGCCACGCCGGCCGGCGGAACCGGGGCGTGGACGGGGCAGCGAGGGCTGAGGACATGGATCCGTCTCGGTCGTGCGCCGTCGGGGCGCGGGGTGCGGCACCGCGGCGGTGCGGGTCGTGGGTGAGGTGCGCCGGTGCACCTGCGGTGCGGCGCGCCGGCGCGGGGCAGGGGCGCCGCCGGGGGGCCAGGGCGTCGGTGCCGGCGACCGCGGCGCCGGGCTCACCGAGAGTGTGCCGGTCACCCGTCCCTCACGTCAGGGTCTGGCCGGTGAGTCGTTCGTCACCGTGGTGGGGGAGTGGTCGTCGTCACGCACGCCCGGCGCGGGAACTCCGCCGGGGGCTGGAGCGACTACTGGACCACCGCACGGCCCGGCAGCCCGCCGGGCCGGCGGCAGACGAAGGAGCCCGCCCGTGCCCGTCCGTCCTCTCCGCGCGCTCGCCGCGACCTCTCTCGCCACGGTGGTGGTCCTCGCCGCCGGTGCCGGCGCGGCCTCGGCGCACGTCCGGGTGTCCTCGGGCGATGCCGCCCCCGGCGGCTTCGGGGAGTTGACCTTCCGGGTGCCGAACGAGAGCGACACGGCTTCGACGGTCTCCCTGCGGGTCCAGATCCCCGCTGCGACCCCGCTCGCCTCGGTCAGCGTGAAGCCGGTGCCCGGGTGGACGGCGACGACCACCACCGGGCCGGTCGACCCGCCGGTCGAGGTGCACGGGAGCGAGGTGACCGAGGCGGTCAGCGAGATCACCTGGACCGCCGACCCGGGGGCCGGGATCGCGCCCGGGCAGTACCAGAGCTTCTCCATCAGCGCCGGTCCGATCCCCGAGGTGGACGAGCTCACCTTCCCGGCGATCCAGACCTACGACGACGGCACGGAGCAGGCTTGGATCGAGCCGACCGTGGAGGGGCAGGACGAGCCGGAGAGCCCGGCTCCCGTGCTGATGCTGAGCGGTGCGGCCGACCACGGCGGGGGTGCCGCCGAGGCGTCGACGGACGTGGACGAGGCATCCGCAGCGCAGACCTCCGACGGCTCGGGGCTGGCGATGACCGCCCTCGTCGTCGGCGGGCTCGGCCTGCTCGCCGGCGTCGCCGCCCTGGTGCTGGCGCTGGGCTCCCGGCGCCGCGCCGGCTGATACCTGGACGGTCAGCCGGCGGCGGCCGGTCGTCGGCCGGCCCGCCAGGCCCCCTCGAGCGCCGCCACGGCCTCGGCGAGGCCCGGCAGCGCGACGGCCGGGCGGATGTCGGTGCCGGCCCATCCCGAGCCACCGACCAGGACGCGCACCGTCCGGTGCGCGCCGGCGATCTCCGGCAGGGCGCGGACCGCCTCGTCGTCCGGCCGGCTGAGCCAGATCAGCACGGCAGCCGCCCGGGTGCGGCGAGCAGCGGTCACCAGCGCGACCGGTGGCGTCCGGGGGCCGAGCAGCCGGGAGGGCACGCCGCGCTCGACCAGCGCCGCCCGGACGGCGTGCAGCGGCAGCACGTGCTCCTCCTGCGGCCCGCCGGCGAGCAGCACCGGGTGGTCGGCCGGTGGTTCCGGCAGCCCGGCGGTGTGCCGGACCAGCGCCGACGAGACGGCCTGGCTGAAGAGGTGCTCGATCTCGACGCCGGTGCCGGTGGCCTCCCAGTGCGCCCCGGCGGCGACCAGCACCGGCCGGACGACGTCGTCCCAGGCGCGCAGCGTGCCCAGGTCGCGCAGCGCGGCGACGATGGCGTCCTCGGCACGCATCTCGTCGAGCCGGGCAGCGGCCCGAGCCAGCCCCCGGGCCTCGCGGCCGGCTCCCGGTACGGCCAGCACGCTGCCGCCCGCTCCCGACCTGCGCCGGCCGGGGCCGACGTCCGCCGCGCTGCTGTCGAGGCCCCGGGCGGTGGCCGCGGCGACGGCCGGGTCGGTGCCGGACAGGACGGCCCGGTGCACGGCCTCGAGGAGGCCGACGTCACCGGGGGTGTAACGGCGGTGGCCCCCTGCCGAACGGGCCGAGGCGACGAGCCCGTACCGGGTGCCCCACATGCGGACGGCCGACGGCGAGACGCCGAGGCGCGCGGCCACCTCGCCGACCGACAGCAGCTCCATCGGCAGATCGTCACACGAGCCGGGCAGCTCCGTGTCCCGGCGCTCGGCCGGGGGAGACCCTCACCGGCCGCAGCCGCTGCCGGGCCCGGGCGTCCCGTCGGGGACGGGCCGACCAGCGCTCAGCGGGCCGCGTGGGCGACCTGCCACACGGCACCCCGGTGGGCGACGGTGGCCCGCATCCCGTGCTCGGCGAGGAGGGCGAGCATCTCCGCCGGCGGGTGCGCGAACGTGCGGAACCGGCGGCCGCCCCAGTCGAGCAGCCGGTTCTGCACCGCGACGAACGCCCGGGAGACGGCGTTGCGCGGCGGGAAGCTGAAGACGAGCTGCGCGCGGGCGTGGCCGGCGGCGGCGGCGAGGAGCGCCGGGTGGTCGGGGTAGCAGCACACGACGCGGTGCAGGACGACGATGTCCGCCGGCCGGGCTGCCGCCGGGTCGGCGGCGATGTCGGCCAGGCGGCGGTCCACGCGCCCGGTGAGCCCGGCCTCGTCGAGCAGCCGGGCTGCTTCGGCCTCGTAGCCCGGGGAGAGCTCGAGGTTCGTGGCCGAGGCGGCGCCGCGGCGGAGCAGCTCGATGTGGATCTCGCCGACGCCGCCACCGATCTCCAGCACGGTCGCGTCCCGGAGACCGCGCTGCTCGAGCAGGTCCACCATCCGGCGGGCCGTGGCGTCCAGGCCCTTCCTCCGGTAGCGGGCGGCCCGTCGCCTGGCGAACCGCTCGTCGAACACCCCGTCGCACCCTCGGGGATCGCAGCAGCCGGCCACGGCGGCAGTGTCCCACCGTCGCCTGCCGCGGTGGGCCGTTCGCGGGACGGGCCGGTCAGACGGATGACGACCCGTGGCCGCGCGGGTCGGCCGTCCCGGGGGTGAGCAGCCTGAGCGCTATCGACCCCAGCTGGGCGACCTCGGCCGAGGTGAGCCTGTCGAAGACCAGCCGGCGGACCTCGGCGACGTGGCCCGGGGCGACCTTCTCCAGCAGTGACATCCCGGGGTCGGTGAGCGTGGCGTACTGGATCCGCCGGTTCGTGGGACACGGCCAGCGGCTCACCCAGCCCTGCTCCTCCATCGCGGCGACGGCGTGGCTGAGGCGTGACGGGCTGGTCGCGGTCTGCCGGGCGAGCTCGCCCATGCTGAGCGTCCGCTCCGGCTGGGCGGAGAGGATGGCCAGGACCTGGTAGTAGGCGTGCTTCATCCCGGCGTCCTGGCGGAGCTGCCGGTCCAACGCCTGCGGCAGGAGCTGGAGGACCTGGACCAGGGCCAGCCAGGTGGCCATCTCCTCGTCCTCCAGCCAGCGCGCCGGCACCTCCCCCGCGTCGGCGGCCGGGTCCGGGTGCAGCGGGTCGTCGGTGGGGCGGGCCATCAGGACTCCCGACGTCAGAGGATGTGGAAGGACCGCTTGGACAGCCCCAGGAAGTACCCGTCGACGGCGGTGGTGACCGGTGCGGTGGGGGCGGTCGCGGCGCCCAGGGTGACGAACAGCGGGGTGAAGTGCTCGACGGTCGGGTGGGCGTAGCGCAGACCGGGAGCCCGCATGCGGAACTGCGCGAGCTCCTCGACGTCACCGCGGTCCAGGGCGTCGGCCACCCACGCATCGAAATCGGCCGACCAGCCGGGGACGGCGTCCGGCCGCGACCAGTCCATGTACTGCAGGCCGTGGGTCATGAAGCCGGAGCCGATGACCAGCACCCCCTCCGCCCGCAGGGCCCGCAGTCGTTCGCCGAGGGCGAGCAGTGCGGTCGTGTCGTGCGTCGGCAGGCTCAGCTGGAGGACCGGGATGTCGGCGGCCGGGTACATCACCTTCAGCGGCACCCACGCGCCGTGGTCCAGTCCGCGGTTGCGGTGCTCGTGGACGTGCTGGGTGTCCGGCAGGACCGACAGCACCTGGCGGGCCAGCGCGGAGGCGTCGGGAGTGTCGTACCGCATCCGGCGGTACATGGGGTGGAACCCGCCGAAGTCGTAGACCAGCTCGGTAGGGGCCGTGCTGGTGATCCCCAGGCCGTCGGACTCCCAGTGCGCGCTGACGATGAGGATCGCCCTCGGGCGCGGGAGTTCGCGGGCCCAGTCGTGCAGCTGCCGCATCCACCGGCCGTCCTCGAAGGTCGGAGGCGCGCCGTGGCTGATGTAGAGCGCCGGCAGCGGGCCGTCGTCCGGTCTCCATCCGCGGTGCGGCCCGGCAGCCGCGTCGTGCCGCAGGTGAGCCGCGAACGGGTGACGGGTGTCGATCAGCGCGTCGGCTGCGGCTGTGCTGGTCAGGGTGGTGCCGGTGCTCATGCTGGTCTCCGGGAGGGGTGCGGTCTCGAGGGTTCCGGGCTGCGGTCAGACCTGCGCGTGCGCCGGCGCCGGGGCGACGGCGAGCTGCAGAGTCTCCAGGGGAAGCCGCGTCCGGGCAGCCGTCTCGCGGCCGGCGAACGGCTCGGCCAACCGGGCCGTCGCGTCCTGGCGGCCGATGGCCAGCACGACGAGCGGTGTGACGCCGGGAGGCAGCAGGGCCCGGAGGCGGGCGGCGTCGAAGCCGCCCATCTGGTGGACGGCCAGTCCCTCGGACTGCGCCTGGATCGACAGGTGCGCCACGGCCTGACCGGTGTCGTAGCGGGCCCACGGCCGCTCGGCGCCGTCGGTGCCCTCCTCCGTCGCGGCGACCACGACGAGGGCGGAAGCGGCGTGCGCCCATACCCGGTTGCCGCCGGCGAGGGCCTCGAGGACGGCGCCGTGCTCGACGGTTCCCCGCAGGGCGACGGCGAATCGCCACGGCTGGGTGTTGGACGCGCTCGGCGCCCAGCGGGCTGCCTCGAGCAGCGCGGTCACCTGCTCCGCACCGAGCTCGTGCCGCGGGTCGAGGGCCCGGGGGCTCCAGCGCTCCGCCAGCAGCGGGTGCAGCGGGACGGAGGTGTCGGCGGTCTTCGTGGACGGGTTCACGGTGTGCTCCGGTCAGCCGACGAGCGGCAGGTCGAGGGTGTGCGCGGTGCGGTCGCGCTTGGCGGTCAGGTAGCGGGTGTTCGACTCGGTCAGGTGGAGCCCGGTGCGCACCTGCTCGGTGACGGCGATGCCGTGCAGCCGCAACTGGTCGGCCTTGTCGGGGTTGTTGGACAGCAGGCGGATCCGCTCGGCACCCAGCGCGCGCAGCATCTGGGCGGCGACCGCGTAGTCGCGCTCGTCCTCGCCGCGGCCCAGCGCGACGTTGGCGGCGTAGGTGTCCAGCCCGGCGTCCTGCAGGGCGTAGGCGTCGAGCTTGGCGTACAGGCCGATCCCTCGACCCTCCTGGCGCAGGTACAGCAGGAAGCCGCCCGCGTCGGTGATCCGCTCGATCGCCTCCCGCAGTTGCGGGCCGCAGTCGCACCGCTCGCTGCCGAAGACCTCGCCGGTCAGGCACTCGCTGTGCGGCCGGACCAGCGGCGCGGGCCGTCCGGCCGCGGCGTCTTCGAGGGCCCGCCGCCAGTCACCCAGACCGAGCAGGAGGTGCTCCCCGCCGTCGGCCAGGCCGTCGAAGGTGGACACGTCCGCCGTCGTCGCATATCCGTCGGGGAACCGCAGCGGCACGGTCACCGTCGTCCGGACGGTCGCGTCGGTCACCGATCGGGCTCCGGCGCGCGGCGCCGGCCCGTGCGCCGCCATGGTGGGGAGGGGCATCAGAACGTCCATTGACTTGAAACTTCAAGTGACCATAGCGGCAAACAGTTGAGAGTTCAAGAGTTTGTCCGCGCCGTGCGATGTCTCTGCGGTAGGGGGGGCGGTCGAACGCCCGGCGACCCGTGACTCCGCCGTCGACCGCAACGGTGAGGAGGCGGACCGGTCGGCCGCGCCGAATCCCGGCTGCACCGAGCAGCCCCAGCCGTCGCGGTGCCCGCTGTCCCGGGTCGAGGGATCTCCACCACGCCCGAGGAGCCGAGCTGGTGTGAGGTGAGCCCGGGGCGGCTCGAGAGAAGCGGTGGTGGAGCGGCACAGCCACACCACCACCGGGGCCCGGAACGGACGGAGGCCCTGGTCAGCGAGCTGACCAGGGCCTCCACCGCGTGGGGTGAGTGACGGGGCTCGAACCCGCGAGTGAGGCCGGTCCCGGGCCTGGTGGCCCGGCAGATGCGCAGAACAGCCGCCCCGTCGGACGCTCCGGATCGTTCTTGAGCGTTCCTGGGCGGTCTCGAGCGGTCCTGAGCGTCCGATTGCCCCCCAATCTGCCCCCCAGTTCCCGGGCTGCACCGGACGCGCGAGTCGCCCCTCGCGCGGACTCTGGCCGGGGCCTCTCCTGGGGGCGATTGACCGGCGCTGGGTCCCCCGGACCGGTCGAGGAGTGATCGACGAGCAGCTCGCCACCGTCCGGCGGTACACCCGAGCCGAGGCGGCGCGCGCCTTGAACGTCCCCGAGCCGCATCAGCGCAAGGGCGACCCCGACGGCGTTCAGCAGCGCGGGGTGTGGTTCACCCGGCCGACATCATCGCCATCGGCGCGATGCTCCCGGAGCTCATGACGACTCGTCAGTCGAACACCGTCGCCGCCGCTGGTGCTCCCTCCGAGGCGCAGCTCCACCGATGGGCCCACCTCGGCCTCTGACCCTGTCGGGACAGGTCCGGGCATCAACTGGATGACCACCCGGCCCGAGGCCGGCTGCAGTGCCGTCCCCGGCAACTGGCGCAGGTCACCGCTGTCGCGAACGACTCCACCGGCACGACGTCCGTGTCGTCGGCCGCGGGCGTCCCACGTCGGCGTGCGTTGCCCCGTCATCCCGTGACGGCATGCGGCCTCGGCTGACCCGGCGGCCTCGAGCAGGTCGTGGGACTCCACGGCGGCGCGGGCCAAGGTCTTGTAGCCCTCCTGGTCGAACAGCACGGTGAGCCGGTCGGACTCGACCGACATGAGCGTCCCGTGTCGCCGCTCGCGGTGCTGGACGGCGGTGCTCACCGGGAAGGGCGAGGCCTCGGCCACGTGCTCGCTGCCCCGGCCGCCGTGGCGACGGACGCGGTCTTGACCCGGCAGCACCCCGGTACCCTGGTCGAACTCACTCATCGGGACGTCGGCGACGTGTCCCTGTCGCCGGGGGGACGTGTGACTGGCTCACTGCCTTCCGGCGCCGCGCTGCCCCCGCGGTCGGATCCGGCGTTCGAGCGGTTCGCCCGCCTGGTCCGTCGGCAGTTGGACGTCCCGGTCGCGCTGGTCACGCTGGTGTCGGCCGACGAGCAGGTGTTCCCCGGCGCGGTGGGCCTGCCCGAGCCGTGGCAGTCGACCCGCAGGACGCCGCTGAGCCACTCGTTCTGCCAGCACGTGGTGCGCTCGGCGGCTCCGCTGGTCATCGCCGATGCCCGCACCGACCCGCTGGTCGCCGAGAACCTGGCCATCCCGGACCTGCGCGTCATCGCCTACGCCGGTGTTCCGTTGACCGACGGCGACGGCGACGGCGTCGTGGTCGGCTCGCTGTGCGCCATCGACAGCCGGCCGCGGACCTGGTCGGACGATGACCTGGCGGTGCTGACCGATCTGGCCGGAGCCTGCAGCTCGGAGTTGTGGCTGCGGGCGGCCCAGCAGCGCGCCGATGACGCCGTCGCCCAGGCGCAGGAGTCCGCGGTGCGGGCGCAGCGGCTACTGGTGCAGCAGGCGATCGACCGCTCCCGGTGGGCGCTGGCGCTGGACGCGGGGAAGGTCGGCACCTTCGACCTGAACCTGGCCACCGGCGCGCTGACCGTCGACGACCGCCTGCTGGAGCTGTCGGGGATGGACCGGGACACCTTCACCGGCCGCCCGGAGGACGTCTACGTCCACGTGCACCCCGACGACGTCGCCGATGTCCGCGCTCGCGTCCAGCACGCCGTCGACACCGGCGGGATCTACGACGCCGAGTACCGCATCGTGCTCGCCGACGGCTCCCACCGGTGGGTCGCCGCCCGCGGGCAGGTGATCGATGGCGCCGATGGCGCCACCGGACACCTGGTCGGCGTGGTGCACGACACCACCGACCGCGCCCTGACGCAGCAGCAGACCCAGCGCGCCGCCGCCCGGGAGCGGCTGCTCAGCCGGATCACCGAGGAGCTCAGCGGCACCCTGGATGCCGACGAGGCCGCCCACCGCCTGGCCCGGCTGGTGCTGCCCGCGGTCGCCGACTGGTGCATCGTCACCCTCATCGACGACGACCAGGCCGCCGGCTCCCGCCGCGGCCTGCGCCCGGCCGCCGCGGAGCACGTCGACCCGGCGATGCGGCCGGTCCTCGACGGGTACGCGCAGGCGCGGCTGGGCGCGCTGGGCGACGAGGCGATCGTCGTCCGGGCGATGCGCACCGGGCAGGTGCAGTTGGTCGGTGCCGACGCCACCGCGCACGCACTGACGATGCTGACCCCTGGCCCGACGCACGAGGCCATCCGGGCGCTGGCACCCGAAGCCATGACCGTCCTTCCGCTGCCCGGGCGCACCGGCCCGGTCGGGCTGATGACCCTGGCCAACGGTGCCGACCGGGGCCCGTTCACCCACGAGGACCTCAACACCGCCCGGCACGTCGCCGGCCGCGCCGGCCTGGTCCTGGACAACGCCCGACTGTTCCGGCAGCAGCGCGACCTGGCCGAAGGGTTCCAGCGGTCCCTGCTGACCCCGCCGCCGGAACCGGACCACCTGCAGATCGTGGTCCGATACGTGCCCGCGGCGCAGGCCGCGCAGGTCGGTGGCGACTGGTACGACGCGTTCATGCAGCCCAGCGGCGCGACGCTGCTGGTCATCGGCGACGTCGTCGGCCACGACGTGCAGGCCGCCGCGGCGATGGGACAGATCCGCAGCATCGTGCGGACCCTCGGCGCGCTGGACCACGACGGGCCGGCCGCGGTGCTGTGTCGGGTGGAGCAGGTGATGGAGACCCTGCAAACACCGATCCTGGCGACCACGGTCGTCGCGCGGCTGGAGCAGACCGACGAAGAACGCGCCGACGGGCTGACCCGGCTCCGCTGGTCGAACGCCGGACACCCGCCGCCGATGGCGGTCACCATCGACGGCTCGGTCACCGCACTCACCACCGCTCACACCGATCTGCTGCTCGGGGTGGACGCCACAGCCACGCGCCGCGAGTCCCAGGTGCACCTGGGCCGCGACACGGTCGTGCTGTTCTACACCGACGGGCTGGTCGAACGTCGCGACTCCGACCTCGATGCCGGCACGGCCAGGCTGCAGGACACCTTGGCCGAGCTCGCCGGCCGGAACCTGGACGAGTTGTGCGACGAACTGCTGGACCGGATGCTGCCCGACGCGCCCGACGACGACGTCGCCCTGGTCGCGGTGCGGTTGCACCCGCAGGACCGGCCGCGCCCGGCCGAGGCCGGTCCCGAGCGGGTGCCACCGAACCTGCCAGCCGACTGACCCCTGGCGCCCCTGCCGCGGAAAGGTCGAGGTGAAGGTGCATCGCGCGCGGCGGCACACTCGGACACCTACCGGTCGCACCGTCCGTCCGGCGGGTCACCATGCCTGCCTCTCCGCTCCCGCCCGCGGCGATGGCCGACGCGGAACAGGCCGAGACGGGCGTGGCTACCGGCGTCCATCGGGGGCGCGGGCTAACGTCGTCAGTCGCGAGTTCGGCGACTGGATGCCACCGGCGACAGCCTGGACGCCATCGGGTCGCCGGACAGCCGGGGCCGGCTCCTGCACCACAGTCGGTCGATCCTCGGAGGGCACGTTGGGCAACGACCTGTGGGGCCACCGCCATCCGCCGCCGACGGGCGCCGACACCGTCCGCGTCGGACGGTGGAAGCCGGCCGGCATCGCAGACCTGACGAGCGCCCGACGGCGACTCGCCGCAGACCTGCAGCATGCGGCCGGCGCCGACGGCGGGGCCGTGGAGCGGCTGCTGCTCGTGTTCGAGGAGATCGGCTCCAACGCGCTGCGACACGGCGGGGCTCCTGTGGACATCACCGTGTGCAGCTTCGGCAACTACTGGCTGCTGGAGGTCGGGGACACCGACGTCAGTACGCCGCCGACCCCGGCCGTCGATCGAGACGCGGCCGACGGCGGCCTGGGCCTGTACCTGGTCGGGCAGATCTGTGGAGCCCACGGCTGGTACGTCGACGGCACCCGCAAGGTCGCCTGGGCGCGGATCGACTACACCCGGGCGGAGGCCCCTCCCGAGGTCACGGCCTCGCTGCCCAGACCGTCGCTCGCCCGGTCTGGATCCGCATGAGCACCCTGACCAGCCCGGTGTAGGTGATCGTCGGCGGCGCTGCGGGCGACGCGGTCCGGAAGCCTGAGCGACCGGTGGGGCGCAATAGCCAAGTCAGCCCCGTCGGACCAGACCGGCTGTGTGCACGCGTCCGCGGCCGGCGTCCTTCGCGGCGTACATGGCACCGTCGGCGGTGACCGTCAGCAGGTGTGCGCGCTGCGCAGTCGCCCCGTCACTGCCCCCATCCGCCTCCCAAGCGGGGGCAGCGGCGGCCCGATTGCCGCCGCCGACGGCGCCGGAACAGATGGAGGCCCTGGTCAGCGAACTGACCAGGGCCTCCACCGCTCGGGTGAGTGACGGGGCTCGAACCCGCGAGTGAGGCCGGTCCCGGGCCGGGTGGCCCGGCGAATGCGCAGGATAGCGGCCTTCTCGGACGTCCCGGAGCGGTCGTAAGCGGTTCTGCGCGGTCCTGAGCGCTCAGTTGCCCCCCAATCTGCCCCCCCAACCCCTGGGCGCCCGCAGCGACCGGCAGCGGACCCGGAGCCGGCCCTTCCCGATGCCGAGGGGGTAGGAGAGCGCGGCGGGGATTGCCTCCGGCTGCCGGCCGCCGGACAGGTCGAAGGGTGATCAACGAGCAAATCGCCACCGTCCGCTGCTACAAGCGGGCTGAGGTGGCAGAAACCCTGAACATCCCGGACACCTGGCTGAAGCGGTGGGTCACCGCGCGGTCCATCCCGCACCAGCGCAGCGGCAACCCCGACGGGAAGCAGCAGCGCGGGGTCTGGTTCACCGCGGGGGACATCCTGGCCATCGGCCAGATGCTGCCGGAGCTCATGACGCCGCGTCAGGCCAAGCGGACCGCGGTGCCCGACACGCACTGCGCCGCGCCGGATGCCCCGGAGCCCGTCACCGCCGACGTGCTCGACAAGTGGGCCAGCATCGGTCTGCACTGACAGAGCACCGCCGGCGCACGGTGTGGTGACCGGCTGTCCGGCGCCTCCCGCGGAGGGGTGCTTCTGCTGACCGTCGACCTCACCGAGGTGACCCACCTGGCCAGTGCCGGGGTGCAGGTCCTACACCGGATGCGCGACCAGCTCGCCGCCCAGCAGCAGCAGCTGCTGCGGCTCGAGGCATCGCCCGGCAGTCCCGCGCACGCGGTCCTCGACCTGGTGCGCCTGCCGCACCTGGGCGGCGACGGTGACGTCGGTGACCGCCGCACGACCCGCCGTGCGGGGAGCTGAGTCAGGTCCCACCACAGGCCGACCACGGCGGCACCGGTCAGCAGGCGGCCGGTGAGCAGATCGGTGCCGGGCCCGGACCACGTCGGCCACCCGGTCGTCCACGACGTGCCGGTCTCGGGGCCGCCGGTCAGTTCGGTGCGGTCGACCGGTGCCCCAGCCGCTGGGCGGCGCTGCTCATCTACGCGTCGGTGATCGGGCGCCACTCCTGCTCATGGGCGGGGAGCAGCCGGTCGAGCGCGGCCCGCCGCAGCGTGTGCGCGGCCACGGTCGGGTCGACACCTCGGAGCAAGCGCGGGCGGGGTGCGGTGTGCCGCGGGCCGTCGGCGATCAGGCGGTGACAGCGACGCCTCGTCCGTTCAGCGCCGGCTGTCGAGGTGGCCGGCGAGGCTCTCGGCGAAGCCCTCGGCCACGGCGAGCTGCTCGCGCAGCGCGGTGACCCGCGCTGTGGCCGCCTCGTGGAACATCCGGAGCCGCTCGAGCAGCTGCGCGCGGTCGCCAGTGCCGGCATTCAGGTCGGCGAGCAGGGTGAGTAGCTCGCGCATCTCCTCGAGGGCGAAGCCGAGCGGCTTCATCCGCTTGGTGACCTCGAGGCGGGCGACGTCGTCGGTGCTGTAGAGCCGGAACCCACCGTCGGTGCGGGCGCTGGGGACGACGAGCCCCTCCTCCTCGTACCAGCGGATGGTGCGCAGGCTCAGCCCGGTGCGCTCGGCGACCTGGCCAATCTGCATCAGCTCGCTGCGCGGTGTGCCGGTCACCCCTCCTTCATAGGCCACCGGGTGGCCCGCTGAGTCCGTGGCGCGCATCAGTGCGCCCCGGCCAGCTGACCGGTGTGCCGCTCGAACCGGTCTGCGGAGTGGCCGCTCAGGCCGACGATCTCGACCTTCTTGCCGCGGGTCTCGTACTTGTGGGTGATGGCGTCGAGGGCGGCGACGGTCGAGGCGTCCCAGATGTGGGCGTCGGTCAGGTCGATCACCACGTTCTCGGGATCACCGGCGTAGTCGAACTGGGTGTACAGGTCGTTGCTGGAGGCGAAGAACAGCGCCCCCGTCACCGAGTACACCCGGGTGCTGCCGTCGGGGTCGGTGACGCTGGTGACCTCGGCCAGGTGGGCAACGCGGCGGGCGAAGAGCACGCAGGCCGCGAGGACGCCGGCGCCGACACCGATCGCCAGGTTGTGCGTGATCAGGGTGCCGGCGACGGTCGTGATCATCACGATGGTCTCGCTCTTGGGCATGCGGTGGATGGTGCGCAGGCTGTGCCAGTCGAAGGTGGCGTACGCCACGAAGATCATCACGGCGACCAGGGCGGCCATCGGGATGGTCGCGACGACGTCGCCGAGGGCGACCACGAGGACCAGCAGGAAGACGCCGGAGAGGAAGGTCGACAGCCGGGTGCGGGCGCCGGACTTCACGTTGATCATGGTCTGGCCGATCATGGCGCAACCGCCCATGCCGCCGAAGAAGCCGGAGGCGACATTGGCCACGCCCTGGCCCCAGGACTCGCGGGTCTTGTCGGAGTGGGTGTCGGTGAGATCGTCGACCAGCTTCGCCGTCATCAGCGACTCCATCAGCCCGACCAGGGCCACG
Organism: Blastococcus sp. SYSU DS0541; assembly: GCF_054050875.1. Lineage (NCBI taxonomy): Bacteria > Bacillati > Actinomycetota > Actinomycetes > Geodermatophilales > Geodermatophilaceae > Blastococcus > Blastococcus sp. SYSU DS0541. Next base: position 44,023 of record NZ_JBJHAD010000013.1, read on the forward strand.
CCGAGGGCGTAGGGGGCGATGAGACCGAGGGTCTCGAAAGTGAGGGGCACGTCGGGCAGCAGGAAGAACGGCAGGCTGTCGGGGAGCTCGCCCTCGCCGCCGACGTCGGGGATCTCCCAGCCGGCGGTGACCGCCACCGCCGTCAGGACGATGATCGCGACCAGGGGTGCGGGGATCGCCGTCGTCAGCCGGGGGAGCAGGAAGATCATCGCCAGGCCGGCGGCCACGAGCGGGTAGACCAGCCACGGCACGTCGGTCAGCTGCGGCAGTTGCGCGGTGAAGATCAGGATGGCCAGCGCGTTGACGAAGCCGACCATGACGCTGCGCGGGATGAACCGCATGAGGCGGGCGAAGCCGGTCACGCTCAGCAGGATCTGGAAGAGCCCGCCGAGGATGATGGCGGCGAACAGGTACTGGACCCCGTACTGGAGCGCCAGCGGGGCGACAACGAGAGCGATGGCGCCGGTCGCGGCGGTGATCATCGCCGGGCGGCCGCCGGTGAAGGCGATGACCACAGCCATCACGAAGGAGGAGAACAGGCCGACGCGAGGGTCGACCCCGGCCAGGATGGAGAAGCTGATCGCCTCGGGGATCAACGCCAGGGCGACGACGACGCCGGCCAGCACCTCGGTGCGGGCGACCGACGGGGACAGCCAGGCCGGGCGCCGGAAGCGAGGCGCGGGCGGGGCAGCGAGAGCTGAGGACATGGATCCGTCTCGTTCAGTGCGCCGGTCTCGGCGCAGGCGGGCAGCACCGGAGGCGGTGCCGAGTGTGGATGGGTGCTGCAGTGCACCCGTGGAGCGACGCGGCGGTCGGAGCGGTGCGGGGCCGGGCGGGATCTGCCGTCCGGGGCCATCAGCGCAGGTGACCGCGTCGTCGGTGTCGAGGCCAGTCTGCCGGGAACTCGTCCCTCACGTCAGGGTTGAATGGTGAGCCGTTCGTCACTATCGGGCCCGGCCTCCCCGGCAGCGGGCGCGGACCGGCCGGGCCCGGCGGCAGCATGGCCTCCGGCATCGGGACGTCGTCCCGCGGCCCGGAGTCGGAGGACGGGTCGCCGCTCAGCGGGGACGGAACCGGCAGCAGCAGTCCGGCGACGGCGACCAGCAGCGGGAGGACGGCGGAGGCCAGGAGCGCGGCCGTGTAGCCGCCGGTCGCGTCGTGCACCAGCGCGAACCCCACCGGGCCGAATGCGGTGGAGCCGACACTGACCGACGCGACGACGCCACGGATCGTGCCGAGATGCGTGGTGCCGAAGTAGCGCGGGAAGGCCCCGGCCTCCAGCGTGCGGATCGCCCCGGCCGAGCCGCCGAGCACCAGGCCGAACCCGATGGCCGACCAGCCGGGGTCTACCGCGGTGCCCCAGGTCAGCCCGCCGGTCAGCGCCAGCATGGACCCGGCGGTCAGCCAGCGCGGGCTGATCCGGTCGACCAGCGCGCCGACCACGAGGGTGGCCAGCAATGAGGCCGCCGTCTGCGGCAGGAAGTTGGCCGCGGCCTCGCCACTCGACAGGCCCTGCTCCCCGAGCAGGTCGATCTGGTGAAAGGCGACCGCGGTGCCCAGCATCCCCGACACGGCGACCCCGCCCAGGATCACCCAGAAGAAGGGGGTGCGGACCGCCTCGCCGAGGGTCGCGCCGACCGGCCCCGCGGCGGGCGGCGGCGCCCCCTCGGGCGTCCGGCCGTCGGGGCGCTGGCCGAGGTCGGCGGGCGAGTTGCGGACCCCGAACAGGGCCAGCGGGATGACGATTGCCCAGACTGCGACGCCCTCGATGGCCCAGGCGGTGCGCCAGTCGGTGGCCGAAATCAGCGCCTCCAACCCCACCGGCGCGAGGGAGATGCCGGCCGCGCCGACAGCAGAGACCACGCCGACGGCCAGGCCGCGGCGGCGGGAGAACCAGACGGCGACGGCGGTGGTGGCGACCAGCCCGAGGGCGCCCTGCCCGGCCATCCGGACGCCGACGAAGCCCGCAGTGAGTCCCACCACGGTCGACACCTCCGACAGCGCGAGGAGCACACCGCCGAAGACGGCGCCGATGGCGGCCATGGTGAGCCGGGTGCCGTACCGGTCGAGTGCCCGCCCGACCACGGGCATGGCGGCGGCGCCGGCGAGGGTGCCGATCAGGTAGGCGGTGGAGATGGCCGAGCGGCTGATCCCCAGGTCGCGGGTCATCGGGTCGATGAACGCGGAGATGGCCGCGGTCTGCCCGGGGGCGGTTATCGCCAGCGCGAGGGCGGAGACGGCGACCATGTGCCAGCCGTAGAAGCCGCCGGGGCCGCGTGCGCCTGCGGGTGCTGTCTGTGCGGCCGCGGGCGATGTGGACCGGAACGCCGGCGTGGAGCGGTACGTGGGAAGTCCTTGTCGAGGTCGTGCCGGCGTCGCTGACGGCGAGGGTGTGGTGTTCGGATCGGCGAGGGGTCGTCTGCGCGCCCGTGGTCATCCGAGCTGGGCGGCCACCAGGGGTTCCAGGGTCAGGTGCGGCTTGCCTTCCCGCAGCACACCGGCCACCCACTTGGTGGTGAACAGTGCGAGAAGCTCGCCGTCGGAGCGGCGCAGCACCTCTGTCCCACTGCTGGCCGTGATGCCGGCGACCGAAGCCTCGTCAGTGCGCATCGCCAGGCTGTACGGGAGGGGCTCGAGCTCCACCGGAGCGCCGAACTCGTGCTCCATGCGATGGGCGGCGACCTCGAACTGCATGGGACCGACCACGGCGAACACCGGCGCGGAGTCCCCGCGGCGATCCGAGCGGAGCACCTGAACCACACCTTCGGACTCCAGCTGGGCGATGCCCCGGCGGAACTGCTTGTGCTTGGCCGTCTCCCGGCTGCGCGCGACGGCGAAGTGCTCGGGGGCGAAGGTCGTCAGCGGCGGGAAGGCGACGGGCCGGTCGGCGTAGAGGGTGTCGCCCACCCCGAGCGCCGAGGCGTTGACCAGGCCGACGACGTCGCCGGGGTAGGCGACGTCGATGCTCTCCCGTTCCCGGCCGAAGACATGCTGGGCGTACTTGGTGGTGAACGGCCGGCCGGTGGTGGCGTGGGTGACCACCATGCCGCGCTCGAAGACCCCCGAGCACACGCGCAGGAACGCCAGCCGGTCGCGGTGGGCGGCGTCCATGCCCGACTGCACCTTGAACACGAAGGCGCTGAACGGCGCGTCGACCGGGCGCACCGTCCCGTCAGCGGCGGGCCGGCCGGTCGGCGCGGGAGCGAGGTCGACCAGCACGTCGAGCAGCGCGCCGACGCCGAAGTTGGAGATCGCGGAGGCGAACAGCACCGGCGTGGTGACCCCGGAGAGGAACAGCTCCTGGTCGTGCTCGCCGGCCGTGGCGGCCAGCAGGTCGGCCTCCTCGAGCGCCTGCGCCCAGGCCTCGGGCTCACGGGCGGCCGCCTCCTCGGCGGTGAGGTGCTCCTCGGGGGCCACGGTCGCGCCGCCGGCGGTGCGGGTGTACCGCCGGTAGGACCCGTCGCGCCGGTCCAGCACGCCGCGGAAGTCCCCGGCGATCCCTACCGGCCAGGTCAGCGGGGTGGGGGTCAGCCCGGTGCGCTCGCCGATCTCGTCCATCAGCGCCAGGGCGTCCTGGCCGGGGCGGTCCCACTTGTTGACCACGGTGATGACCGGGATGCCGCGGTGCTTGCAGACGGCGAACAGCTTCATCGTCTGGGTCTCCAGGCCCTTGGCGGCGTCGATCAGCATGACGGCGGCGTCGACGGCGGTGAGCACCCGGTAGGTGTCCTCGGAGAAGTCGGCGTGGCCGGGGGTGTCGAGCAGGTTGACCACCGCGTCGCGGTAGGAGAACTGCAGCGCCGCGGAGGTGATGGAGATGCCGCGGGCGCGCTCCATGTCCATCCAGTCCGACACGGTGCCCCGCCGGCCGGCCTTGCCGTGCACCGCGCCGGCCTGCCCGATCACCCGGGCGTGCAGCGCGAGGGCCTCGGTGAGCGTGGACTTGCCGGCGTCGGGGTGGCTGATCACGGCGAAGGTGCGCCGCCGGGCGGCCTCGCCGACCACGTCGGCGCCTGGCGCGTGCCCGGCCTCTGGGCGGGCTGGGGCGGTGGCGCTCATGAGTGGATCTCCCTGGTGCGATGCAGGCGCTGCTCGTGCCGGCACAGCGCCTCGGCGAAGCCGGCCGCGGCGGCCCATCGGTCGTGCAGCGCGGCCACCCGCTGGTCGGCGAGCTCCCGGTACATGGCCAGCCGCTCCAGCAGCTGCGCCGCCGGGGTGTCGGCGGCGCCCGCCTGGTCGGTCACCTCGTCCAGCAGCCCGAGGACGTCCCGCATTTCCTCCAGGGTGAACTCCAGCGGCTTGAGCCGGCGGATCCGCTGCAACCGGGAGACGTCACCGTCGGTGTACAGCCGGAACCCGCCGGAGGTGCGGGCCGACGGGACGACCAGGCCGCTCTCCTCGTAGAAGCGGATGGTGCGCACGCTCAGTCCCGTGCGCTCGGCCACCTCGCCGATCTGCATCCGTCGCCCGGTCATCGCTTCCTCTCGGCAGGCCTCCCCCCGATCCCCGCTACAGCCAACTCTAACGTGAGGGTAGAGTTAGCGCCGCGAGGATCGCTGCCCGACGCCGCGGCTCGCCCCACAGCGAGGAGGTCGGCCCATGCCCATGCGCATCCAGTGCCCCCAGTGCGGGGAGACCGAGGACCTCCTCGGCAGCCGCAGCGCCGACGGCATCCGGATCGCCTGCTGTCGATGCGGCACATCGTTTCTGCGCGACCAGCAGCAGGCGCGGTGCGCCACCTGCGGCGGCACCGACCTGGTCCAGCGGCCGCAGGTACTGACCCAGTTCTCCCGCGGCACCCAGCTGTCGGTCGTCGGGTGGAAGGACACCACCTGCTGCACCGCCTGCGACGCCGACGCCCTGGCCCGGGCGGTGCGGGCCAACGGGCCGATCCCGGCCGACTACCGGTCCCGCGCCGTCACCGCTGCGCCCACGACCTGACCACCCCACTCCCAGGAGGAAGCACCCGTGGCGATCACCCGCATCCAGATCCTCGACTCCGTCGGGCCGGCGTTCGACTCCGGCCCCGTCACCACCGCCCAGCTCCGGGACGCCGCCGAGCGCAGCGGCGCGCATCCCGACGTCCTCGTGCTGCTGCGCCACCTACCCGCCCGCCAGTTCGCCAGCCCGCGCGACATCTGGCCCTACCTGCCCGACCTGCCGGTCGGGGTCTGACCCCACGGCCGGCCCCACGGCCGGCCCCGCGGCCGGCCCCGGCGCACCGCCCCGTCCCTGTTCCCCAGACCGGAGTCCTCCCATTCCGCATCACCCGACCACCCCCCGTGTCCTGCGCACCCGCGGCTCCGCCCGCGACGCCGGCCACACCGACATCCAGCCGCTGCACGACCTGGCCGGCCTGGCCGCCGAGCAACTGCGGGCCCTTGCCGCGCCGCCGAAGGAAGCGGTCGTCGGCATCTACCGCTCGTTCGGCCGCTCCGACCGCATCGCCGCCCGCGTTCTACGGACCCTGCTCGAGCCGGTCACCTGCCACGAGCTGACCGCGGCCACCGGGCACCGGGCAGCCGGCGCGGCCGCCGCCCCGCCGGAGCGGCTCACCCTGGTCGTCGACGTCAGCCGGTTCCCACATCCGCAGGCGCGGCAGATCGCCGAGGCCGCCGGCGCGCCGCTGCTCACGCGGTCCGCCGCGCTGCCACCGATGGACTCCGTCTCCAACCAGGCGGTGGACCGGGGCACCCGGGCCGGCCGCGCCGTCACCCTCGACCGCGGCACCACCCGGCCGACCGGCACCCGACCGACCACCTCGCGCGGCGACGACGGCGCTCCGGCCACCCGCGCCCGATGAGCGACATGACCCCGCAGCGGATCGCCGGCCGCGGCCGGCTGCTCGCCGCGCTCGGGCTGCTGCCGCTGGCCGTGGAGGTGGCGCGCCGCCGCGGGCAGTCCCGCCGGGTGGTCGCGCCCCGGCAGCGGCAGGCCCCTCTCCGCCTGCCCCTGCCGGCCGGGCTCGCGGTGCTGTCGGTGCTGCAGCTGCGCCACACCAGACGTGTCGAGCAGCTGGTCAGCGAGCTCACGCACCGGTCCCGCACCGACGCCCTCACCGGGCTGGGCAACCGCTGGGCGTTCGACGAGGAGCTCGCCGCCCGGCTGCGCAGCAGCCGGACCCCCGCGCTGCGCCGCCGCTGCGACCCGGCGCACACCACGCTGGCGCTCATCGACATCGACCACTTCAAGGCCTACAACGACCGGCACGGCCATCCCGCCGGCGACCAGGCCCTCGCCCAGGTGGCCGAGGCCACCCGCCGCGCCGCGCGGAACGGCGACGGCGTGTACCGCGTCGGCGGCGAGGAGTTCGCCGTCCTCCTGGACGCCGGTCACGGGGAGAGCCTGCGCGTCGCCGACCGGATCCGGCTCGCGGTCGCCGACGCCAGAGCCGGCCGGATCACCGTGTCGGTGGGCGTCGCGACCACCGCCGGGGGCGAGGCCCCCGAGACCCTCATCGCCCGCGCCGACCTCGCCCTCTACCGGGCCAAGGAGCGCGGCCGCAACTGCGTCGACAGCCACCGCACCGGGCCGGCTCCCGCAGAGCACCGGTACCCGGCCACCGCATAGCCACCAGCCGAAGGACTCCATCCCCACGAGGCGGACCAGATGAGCTTCCACCCCGCACCGGCGGCGCACTCGGGACTCGGTGTGCTCGTGCCCGACCTGGACGGCGCGCTGACCCGACCGCTGGAGCTGCTCGCCGACCTCCTCACCGACCTGCGGGCGTGGATCGCACAGCCCGACGGAGGGCGGCGGCCGGACCTGCCGGGCATCCTCGCCGACTGCAGCACCCTGCTGTCGGTGCGCCGGCTGCTCTACCTCCTGGAGCCGACGCAGCGCTGCTCCGCGCGCAGACCCGAGGTCTACGGCCCCCACGCCCCGGAGCCACATGTGGTCCTCACCCCGGTCCGGCTGCCTGGCCCCGACGTCGGCGCGCTGAGCCTGAGCGCGCGGGTGCTCGGACACCCAGCGCTGCCGGCACCGGTGCGGGACCTGCTCACCATCTACGCCGGCGTGGGTCTTCCCGATGACCTCCCCGCCGACCCTCGTGAGCTCGTGGCCGAACTGGCCGGGCTGGTCGGCCTGCTCGACCTGCCCGCCACTCCCGGCACGCGCCTGCTCGCGGCCCGGCTGCTGAGCGCGCAGCGCCGCGGGCAGCCCGCCGTCCTCACCGCGGAGGAGGAGGTCGCCTACCAGGACATCCTCGAGCAGATCAACCTGCTGTGGACAGCCAGCAGCCGCGACCACCGCCCCCTGCGCTGAACCCGCGACCACCGGGAGGACCACATGACCCACCAGCCGGCCGACGCGATCTGGCTGAACAAGGTCGGCGGGCTGCTCCTCGGCGGCGCCCTGGGCGACGCGCTCGGGGCGCCGTTCGAGGGCTCCCCCGAGGTCGACCCGCGCCGGCTCGACCGGCTGCTCGCATCCGAGGCGATGCTGCGCTGGACCGACGACACCGCCCTCCAGCTGGCCTTCGCCGAGCACCTCGCCCACCAGGCCGCCGAGCCAGTGACCGGTGCGGAGGTCGACGAGGACCGGCTCGCGGTGGCGTTCGCCCGCACTTGGCAGGCCGAGCCGTGGCGCGGCTACGGGGCCAACCCGCCGCGGATCTTCGAGGCCGTGCTCGCCGGCAGCGACTGGCGCACCGAGGCCCGCCGATCCTTCGGCGGCCGCGGGTCGCTGGGCAACGGCGGCGCCATGCGGGCCGCACCGGCCGGAGCCCTGCCCGGAGGCCTCACCCGGGTCGGCGCGGCGGCCCGGCGCAGCGCGGCCATCACCCACGCCCACCCCGTCGGCCAGGACGGCGCCGCGATCGTCGCCGTCGCGGTGCACGTCGGGATCCACCAGGCGCTGCCGGGCGACGTCGCGCCCAAACTGGTCCTGCAGCACTGCGGCCGGGCGGCGACCACCGCGGAGCTCCGCGACGCCGTCGGTGCTGCCGGTGCGGTCCCGGAGGACGCCGACCCGGCCGAGGTCGCCCGGCAGACCGGCAACGGGATCGCCGCTCATGAGGCGGTCGGCGCCGCCCTGGGCGCGGCCTTGCGGCACCCCGACGACCCGCTGGCCGCCATCCTGTTCGCCGTCCGCATGGGCGGCGACACCGACACCGTCGCAGCCATCGCCGGCTCCATCGTGGGCGCGTGGACCGGCGCGTCGGCGATCCCCGAAGGGCTGCTCACCCGGATCGAGCAGCGCACGCGCATCCAGACGGTGGCCGCACGCCTGGCCGGCTCCACCCGCGCCTCGTAGCACGCCAGGGCTCGAGCGGAGCCGCGACTTGACCGCCCGGCAGGTGCTCTTCCACGCGAGCTGTTCGAGAACGAGCACTGCGGGAAACGGTCCGCCTCCGCGGCTCATCCGGAGGTTGCGCGCGCGCCACTCGCCACGATGGTCCGCACTGGACACCGACTGTGTTCCGCGCGATCGCCGGAACAGTCAGGTTCCGGCACGCGCCTCCTCTTCGGAGGCCTCATGTCCCAAACCATCCGGACCGGCCGGCAGTCGCCGACCGCGGTGCGCCAGCGACGGCGCGTCACCTGGCAGCCGTCGCCTCGGCAGCAGCGGGAGCAGGACTGGAAGACCCTGGTGGGCACCTATCGGCTTCTGTCACGTCTGGTGGTCGAGCGCACCAAGCACCACCGCCCCGATGACGCGGACACGCTGGCACGGCAGGCCGTCCTCGTAGAGGAGGAGCTGGAGCGCTATCCGACCCGATGGCCGCAGCTGCGTCCGCAGTTGCTCCGGGAACAGTCGAGCTGGTGGAACCAGAAGCACGACGATGACGCGATCACCTGCCGCGCCTGCCGGCTGCAGAACGGGATCGCGGCCGAGCGGATCGACATCCCATAACCGCGCCGCGTATAGCGGTAGGCACGACCGATGGCCCCCGCCGATCGGGCGGGGGCCATCTCCGTGGTGGTGGTCGGTCGGTGCGGGCTATAGCTCCAGGTGCGGATCCCGAAACACCTTGAGGCCGTACTCGGCCCAGTGCATGCCTTCGAGGTGCACGCTCCAGCGTGCGTCTCCAGAGCCGGGGCCCTGTCGGTGCTGCATGGCCAGGGCGCAGGCGGCGTCCAGCACTTCCGGATCGCGGGCTTCGAGGCGGATCAGGCCGTGCGACCAGTCCTTCGAGCCCGGGGCAGGATGCAGACGCAGGTAGCAGCTGAGGACGTCTCGTTCGGCGGTGGTGGTTGCCGGCAGGTGGAAGACGGGGCTGCGCCAGCCGGCCCGGTCGGGGATCACGGACTCGTCGGCGAGGTACTGCGTGTCTGCGGTGTGCTTGACCACCCCGACGAGTTGGTTGCGGCAGTGGCTGCGGATCGAGCCGTCGACGACGAGGTGCTGCCCCTCGGGGATGTGGGTGCTGGCGATGACTTCCCGTTCGAACTCGGTGCGCCAGCGGTCGACGACGTTCTGGGTTGCCGCGGCGATGCCCCACGGCGTGAGCTCCTCGACCAGGTGGACCGGCAGGCCGCGTCCTTGCCTGCTCAACTCGGTCAGCAGCAGCTGGTCGGCGCCGGAGCCGACCAGCTCCAGCCGCTGTCGGAACTCCAGCAGCGTCCGGTCCTCGGAGACGGCGCCGGCTGCGACCCAGACGAGCGAGATCGGCCGGTGCGCTACATGTCGTACGTGGTAGCGCGTCTGGACCCCGTCGGCGAACCCGACCACCGGCAGCGGCGGTACGCGCCTGATGTCCCGAGGGTCGCTGTCCACGGTGCGCACCACACGCCGGTGGCTGGTGCTCGTCGACGCGCCTTCGCCCGTCCCTGCTGCCCGGAGGACGGCGAAGATGTCGTAGCCCAGGCCTCGGACCCGCGCGTGGTGCCGGGACTTACCGGCTGTGGTCGTTCCTGTTGTGGGGGACACGGTGCCTCCAGTGGCTCGGTTGAGCGGCTCGCGGGGCTCTGCGGGCAGGCGCACCATGCCGTGGCACTCGCCGGCGGCATTCACCTCACAGGGCGCGACCGGCTGCAAGCCGCACTGGGCGCTCGCCCTTGATGAGCCAACGACGACGCCCCCTCGACCGGCCGGTCGAGGGGGCGTGGGTGCAGTGCCTGCGGCGTCAGAGCACCGCCCAGCCGTCGAGGCTGTACATGCCGCACTCGGTTCCGGGGATGGGGTTGTCGTCTTCGTCCAGGTCCAGCAGGTCGATGACGATGCGGCCGCTATGGGCGTCAAGGTAGAGGCCGCCGACGTGGAAGATGGCGCCGTGCTCGTTGACGACGGTCCGGTGCAGCAGGTCGAGCGCGTTCATGCTGCGGATCCGGACGCCGCGCGGTCGGCCGAGGACGACCTGGTCGAGGCGGCTCCGTTCGGCGTTGGCCGCCCAGACGTCGATGTGCGCGGTGACGCGGAGCTCGCCGTCCTCCTCTCGGCAGATGACGGCGTAGACGGTGCGGCCTGCGTCGAGGCGCTCACTCCGGGTCTCCACCCAGCGGTTGCCGTTGCGGGTGACCTCGGGGTACGGCGTCATGCTCATCAGGACGTTGATCCACGCCGGGTCGTCGATGGCGTCCGCGCCCTCGGGGCTGCGGTCGGTCAGCGCGGCGTGGATCGACGCGAGCATGGCGATGCGGTTGTTCACGGGTGTCTCCTGGGGTCGTCGGTGATGACGACCCGGACGGTGCGGAGTCTGTGCCGGACGGCAGTCACCCGCGCGTGACGCCGGCAGCGGGTACCGGCCCCGCCGTTCAGGCCGCCACGGCCGGGGCCAGGTCGAACGGTTCCGGGGCGACCATGATCGTGGTCTCCGTCCGCTCGCGCACAGAGCCCTTCGCGCCGGCCTGGCCGGTGAAGAACAGGTCGTAGCCCGCCGGGAACACGGCCTGCTCCCACCGGCTGGCCGTCTGCGGGGACACGTCCGCGGCGGCCACCGGAGCCCTCCAACAGGTCGAACACAGCACCCCCCACCCGGACGCTGCGACCTCGGGGAGCAGCAGCACGCGGTCAGCGACGCCTCGGCAGCCGCGGTGGGGACAGGGTCGGACGCGAATGCGCTGCTTGTCGCTCCCGGGCACGTACTCGAAGTACCGCGGGCGGGTGAAGCCGGCGTTCATCTTCTCCCGGTCTTCCGGGACGACGAGCCGCCGGAGGCCGGTCTTGATGTTCCGGCCGGTGACCGCGGCGAGCATGGTCAGCGGCAGCCCGGCGCTGCGGTGCTCGGGCAGGGCGAGGGTGGCCGCTATGCGCTGGATCTGCAGCGTGTCGTCGGGGCAGGCGGCGAACCCCCACGGGCGTGGCCTGCGCACGTAGCTGTCGACGACGAGGTCACGCCAGGCCTGCGACCAGCGCTGGTGCGCGGGGTTGGGCTGCCCGGTGAGGTGGGCGAAGACGACCTCCCGCGGGGCGCCGGCAGGGTGGTCGACCAGGGCGCACTTCATCTTCGGGCTGGTCATGTGCTGGTCGACCAGCCACGGCATGAGCCGCTTCTTCACCAGCGTCGCCCGCGACACGTCGTGGATGCGCGCGAACTCGTCGATGTCACGGCCCTGCCCGAACACCGCCTCGGCGGCGATGTCGCCGGTCACGGTGTTCCTGCCGGACTTGTGCCGGATGTTGGTGATGGATCCGGCCAGGTTCAGCTCCACGAAGCCGCCCCCCATCAGGGGAAGTCGGGCGGTGCACGACCAGCCGACCCGCGCACCGGCCGGGGTGAAGCGCCATCCGGTGAGCCTCTCCTCGCAGTACTCAGCGGCGCGGTCCGGAACGCTGCCGTTGTTCAGTGCGGCCCGGCGCAAGGTCTCGGCGACGTAGGCGGCGGGGGAGAGGTCGGCGACCGCGTCCTCCGCGGGGGCGGGCGTGGCCACCTCAGCGCGCAACTGCGCGAGCCGCGCTTCGAGGTGCATGCGCCGCTCGTCGGCGGCCCGCGCTTCGGCGTCGCGCTCGTCGGCCTGCCGGTCGTAGGTGCGGAACTTCTCCCGGTTGCCCTCCTGCTTGAACTCGAAGGCGGTCTCCCGCAGGCCCTCGGCCTTGCGGCTGAGATCGGCGACCTCCTTGCTCGCGGCGGCCAGGTCGCGCTGGAGGGCACCTAGGCGCGCCTCCAGCGGCTCGGCCACGGCGCGCTGCGCGGGCAGCACCACCGGGGCGAGGTCGCAGCGGCCCAGGACGCGGGACTCGACTGCCTCGACGAAGCGGGCTGCGGTGTCGCCGGCGAGCTCGGCGAGGTTGATGGTGGCCTGCACGAACAGCTTCGGGTTGGACTGCTGCTTGCCCCACCCGGCCCGGGAGCCGTCCGCCGCGGTGCCCTCCGCCCAGGACCTCCGGTAGATGACGACGTTCTGCCGGCCGCGGCTGTCGCCTGCGGTCGCTGCGTCGCCGTGGGCGGTGGGGCGGCGGTTGTTCACCCGGGCACCGGCGGTCCACTCCCACGGCTGGTCCTCGATCCCGGAGTCGGTGGTCCAGGAGGCGAAGTCCTCCAGCACTCGGCGGGTGCCTCGGGCGCGGCCGCGCCCGCCGCGTGGGCCGGCGTCGGGCCGCTCGGTGAGCAGCCGCTCGGTCAGCAGCTGCCAGGTCTCGTCGGGGATGCCCCATGCGACCAGCTCCTCGCCGGTGTCGGGGTCGATGGGGAAGCCCCACCGGGTCTCGATGAGGAAGTAGCCGAACTGGTCCATCGGATCGCGGTAGATGGGCGTCTCGCCCTTGACTGCGACTTCGCGGCCGCGGACGTCGTTCTCCCGCTTCTGCACGAAGATCCCGGTGCGCCAGAGGATCACCTTCTGCAGGAACAGCCGCTCCTCCAGCGTCAGGTCCGGTTGGGCCAACCGGTCGGCGGCCGGTCGGGGCCGGTAGGAGTTGTTGACGAAGAACGAGCGACCGACCCGGTAGAGGGTCATGCCGTCGACGGCGGCGGCGGTGACGGCTGCCGGATCGGTGATGTCGGCGTCGCCGAACAGGTCTCGGTAGGAGCCGTCCACGGCTTGGCCGCGGCGGGGCACGTCGGCGACAGCGAGCAGCCGGGTCACCTCCCTCATCGGCATGGTGTACCGGCCGCGGACGTCACGGGTGACAGCGGCTGTCACGATCGCCTGCATGGCGGGGACGAAGGCCCAGTCGGCCTCGGGCAGGTAGCCGCGGGTGGCGTCGCGCACCTTGCGGTTGGTGCCGGGGACCCGGGCATGCCGGAACCCGTAGGGCATCTGCCGCTCGGAGCGGGGAACGCCGCCGTCCTTCGCCTTCTGCACGGTCGTGCCGGTGAGCTTCTGCCGGCGTTCGTAGTCGTCCTCCTCGCCGAAGGCGCCGAGGATCGCCAGCGCCTGACGGTCGCCGACGGGGTGGTACGACTTCGTGCCGAACGTCATCGTCAGGTTGCGGTCTGCGCTGGCTCGATGGGTTAGCGCCCAGTTGACGCGGTCACGAGCGCCGCGGGTGATGTCGGCCGCCCAGCGGGTTTCGGTGAGGCTGTCGTAGTGGTTGAACACAGCGAGCATCAGCACCGTGTACGCGTTCTCGTCGGGCCCGTCGAGCCGCTGCACCTGGCGGGTGACTGCGGAGCTCATGATGCGGAAGAACAGCGTCGTGGTGCCCGGCCAGCAGCAGCCGATGACGTCGTCCTTGGCCACGAACGGGTGCACGTCCGAGAGGCGGATCCAGATCAGCCCGTACTTGGCCGCGAGGTGCTGGTTGGCAGGGTTGAAGGCCTCCTCGGGGATGGCGGTGTAGGCCTGAACGTCCGGGTCGTTGGGGTAGAGCTTCGTGGTGGTGCGGACCTGCGTGGCCACGCCATCGAGGTCACGGGTGATCGAGAACCGGTCCCAGTGCACACGACAGAACCGCCCTCCGGGCAGAAGGGCTGCCAGCAAGACGTGGACCTTGCGGTCGGTGAACAGCTTGGCCATCTGGACGAGCAGGTCGGACATGGTGGGCGCTCCTTGGGTCGGGGGCTCGGTCGGGGGGACCGTGCCGCCCGCACCGTCGGCGCCATTCGCAGCGATACAAGGGCCGTCACTCGGTGAGCTGAGTGCAGGGCGCTACAACCGGGTGCTCACCCTCGACCTGAAGGCGGCGGCCGGTGGAGATGGACGCGCACCGTGGCCTCGACCGGGTCGAGGGAGGCTGGGTCCAGGGCGTTGAAGTCTTCGTCGCTCAGCCGGCGTAGTGCGGTGGTCAGGTCCTGCCAGGATGCCGCGGCGCAGGCGGCCGCTTCCGATCGCGTCATGGCGGTGACCGTCGGCGCGGTCACCGCCCTCAGAACCGGTGAGCTTCAGCCGGGGGGTCAGCTCGGGGTGCCGATCCAGAACCGCGCAGGGTCACCGGGACACCTTCGCCCCTATCGCTTCTGTTGGGCAGGAAGGGCGTGGACGAAAGCGGCAGTGGTGGATGGAGAGGGCCTGGAGCGAGGTGTCCCGGTGTCCCTGCCGTCGCGGAGGGCGGTGCATCCATGTGGCGCTTAGCAGGACCGATGCCCTACTCGCCCGGCTCTGAAGCGCGAGGCGCCGGTCAGCGGAGTGCCCCTCGATGGGCGTCCGGTGTCGCCCGGTTCACCCAGTAGCGACCCTGGTGCGTTGCGCCAAGTCGCCACAGGTGTCCCTGCCGTCGCCCCTGTCGGGCACCCCGGCTGACGGGCCCGCGTCCGGACCGCTCTCCGAGCCCCGGCGACGGCAGCCCGTGGGGCCGACGGCCCACCTCCGTGACACCCGTGCGCAGCTGCGAACTGTGGGGCCACATTCGAGGAGGAAAGGGCCCAGCTGTGTCCGAACGGGATCGCCGGCGGTACGCCGAACGTGGCGTCGACCGGGAACGGTTGCGACTGCGCGTCGATCGACAGCTCGCGGCACTGCTGCGGGACGCGGCTGCGACGCGCGGTCTGTCGGTCAACGCGTTCACCGAGTCCTTGCTGGCCGGCTACCTGGTCGGCGCGGACATCACCCGTGTCCCCGACCTCCCGCAACCGACCGACCGGGCGTGCCCTGCGGCATCGCCGGTCGACCCGCCGCCGCGCGCAACGAAGCCCTAGACGAGACGACGCCGTCCGGGCGGCCACCCGGACGGCGTCAGTGAAGGAGTGAGGAGCCCCTTCCAATGCCCAGCACTGTCCGCGCCGGCGACGATTCCGCAAGGGACGTCGTCGACCCGCTCGTCGACTACACCCCCCGCGGCGAGCCCTTGCCACCGGCCTCCGGGCCCGTGCCCCAGCCGGAGTTGCCCCGACGCCGTCCCGCTGACGCGCGTGACGCCGGCCTCTACGGCGATCCGACCGAGCAGGCCCCGCCCGGGGTCCAGCCGGCCGCCGACACCCCGGCGGCTCCCCGAGACAGCCAAGCCGCAACCCTGGTCGCGATGACGAAGGCGAACTTCGCCATCTGGGAGGCGGAGGGCGCCACCGTCGTCACGCCGCGGGGCGCCAGCACCAGCGGTGCCTTCGCGCTGCCGCCGAACATCGCTCTGCCGCTCCGTGGCCGCGGCGGACTCGCCCAGCACCTGCGGCTGCTGTGGGAGGACGCCCGCCTGGGCTCGGTGCCCTCGGCGACCGCACTCGCCGATGCGCTGAGCCAGGTGGACTCACTCGGCATCCGAGGTGACGACGTGTGGCTCCACCGGCGTGTTGCGCACCTGCCGGACCAACGGCAGGTGGTCGTCGACCTCGGTACTCGCGACGGCGCTGCGGTGGTGGTGACGCCCGGAGGCTGGAGGATCGTTGCGGCTGACGCCTGCCCGGTGCTCTTCCAGCGGAGCCCGCTGGCCCGCGCCTACCCCCTACCCGCCGTCCATCAGGTGGGCGCAGCTGCCTCGGCAGGGGTCCTGGCCGACCTGCTGCTGCTGCGCCGGTACGTCAACGTCACCGATGCCGACTGGCCGCTCCTTGTGGGCTGGTTGGCCGCTACCCACCTCACCGGGCCGACCCCGGTGCTGCTGCTGACCGGGCCGGCGGGCTCGGGCAAGTCGTCCGCCGCCCGCGCGGTCATCGACCTGATTGACCCGCAGCAGGCACCGCTGCGCCAGGTACCGCGCGACGAGGACCAGCTGACCGTCGCCGCGCTGGGCACGGCCGCGTTCGCCTGGGACAACGTCTCTCGGCTCCCGGCATGGCTCAGCGACGCGCTGTGCCAGCTGGTCACCGGCCACGGCCGGGTGGTCCGGCAGCTGTACACCGACACCGGCGCAGTCCCCACCTGGATGCGCCGGTCGGTCGTGATGACCAGCATCGACGCCGGCAGCCTGCGCGGTGACCTGGCCACTCGGCTGCTGCCGATCGAGCTGTTCCCGCTACGTGATCGCCGCGGGGAGCGGGAGCTGGAGGCGACCTGGAGGGTCGACCGCCCGCGCATCCACGCCGCCCTGCTCACCCTCGTCAGCCGGGTCCTCGGCACGCTCGCCGAGGTCGAGGTCTCGCCGCCTCACCGCGAGCTGCGGATGTCGGACTTCTCGTCGGTGCTCGCCGCGCTCGACCGCGTGACCGATGTTCCCGGCGGCGATGGCCAGGCGCTCGCGGCCTACGCCGACGGCCAGGTGGACGTGCAGATCGTCGTCGCGGAGGGCGACCCGCTCACGACGGCTATCAAGGGTCTGGTCGACGCCGGCCACGATCGGCAGTGGTCGGGGACCTGGGAGCAGTTCCTCACCGCGGTGGCGGCGTCCCGTGACCCGCAGGACCGGGACTGGCCCATGACCGGACAGCAGGCCAGCGGCCGCGTCAAGCGGCTGGCCGAGGCGCTGGCTGCGCTCGGCATCACCGCCCGGCCGGGCAAGTCGAATGGGGTGCGGAAGGTGACCTTCATCGCCACCGCGCTCGAGGAGGACCGTCCCGACCCGGGCACGTTGCCGCGCCCGGTTCGGCCGCTCTGACCACACGCCCGCGTCGCATGGCCACCGCAGGGGGAGGAGCACACCTCCCCCCCCTGCTCAACCGAGGCGAAGGAGCCGCCCGAGCAGCCCGGCGACCCGGCGGAGCGCCCGCCGGGCGGACCGCAGCACCACGGAGACCGCCCGGGCCGTGCTGGGTCGACGCGCGGACGTCGGCACCGGCCGCGGCGGCTCAGTGCGTAGTCGACGGACGGCAGCGGCGGAGAGCCCGGCTCGACGTCCCAGCTCCCGGTCGGAGAGTCCGGCCTGCTCGCGCAGGAGCTCGCGCGCTACCGCGCGGCGCACCTCCAGGTCCCTGGTTGACACGTGTCGCCGGCCGTCGCGGCCGACGCGTTCCTGGGTGCTCAGGTGCGGCATTTCCACACCCGCGCGGTCCGACAGGGTCTTCCGCCATCGACCCACAGACCTCGCGTCGACTCCGGCGGCCGCCGCGATCCGGCGGTCGGACCAGTGCGGAGCGAGGACGAGCAGCCGCACCGTCGCCTCCCGGCGCTGGCGGGCGGTTAGCGGCAACCCGTGGCTCGCGTTCGTGCGGATCGCCTGCTCCCAGGCGACGGCCTCGTCGCCGGACACCCACTCCACCAGCACCTCGGTCCGACCGAGGCTGCGTGCGGCGTCCAGCCGCATGAACCCGTCGAGTACGCGCCGACCCTCCACGAGCGCGAGCACCGGGGGAGTCTCGTCCAGCACGTCGGCGAGGACCCGAACATGGCCGGCGTCGGCCGGCCGCAGGCGCCCGCCGACATCGAGAGTGTCGAGGGCGACCGTCTCGGTCGCTGGCTCGTGCGATGACATGGGGGAGACGGTGCTGGGTTCGCCGTGGTGGGCATTCGGACTTCGGCGCTGTCTCACCAGCCGCCAACCGTGATACCGGAAGCCGCCCCGTGGGCGCGTGCGAGCCCCGGGCCCAGCGCAGACGACGGGCCCGGGACCGGCGTTGCCGGCCCTTCCCTGGTGACAGCAGGGACGGAGCACCCGCGGCGCTGCGGCCGGGTGATGCACCACCCCGCCGCAGCCTCTGACACGGCCGGTCCGCGCCGACATGGCCGCTGGCAGGTGCATCGTCCCCACAGACGGGGGAGCCGAGCGCCCCAGGACGAGTCCACCCCTGATGGGTGAAGTGCGCAGCGACTCGGGCGCCACACCCGCCCGGCGCACCCGGAGCGTCACAGGGATGTCCTACGGTCCGCGCGCGGCCCGATACCGTCGGGAGTGGTGCGCCCGACCACCGGGCGCCGTGACGGTCCGCCGGGTGCGTGGATCGAGGACGACACGGGGGTGAGTGGCCGGTGCGCGAGGCCTACCTGACGCCGGAGGCACAGGCGCGCGTGCGCATCGACGAGATGCTCACCGCGGCCGGCTGGGTCGTCCAGGACTACCGGGACATCAACCGGACCGCCGGGCGCGGTGTCGCCGTGCGCGAGTTCGAGCTGACCCGGGGCCATGGCCGCGCCGACTACCTGCTCTTCGTCGATGGCGAGGCTGTTGGGGTTCTGGAGGCGAAGAAGGTCGGCACATCGCTGGTCGGCGTAGAGACCCAGTCGGCCAAGTACGCCGACGGACTGCCCGACGGCATCCCCTCGGCGGGACGGCCGCTGCCGTTCGCCTTCGAGTCCACCGGCGTCGAAACCCGATTCACCAACCGCTACGACCCCGTGCCCCGCTCGCGTGAGGTGCAGTGGTTCCACCGGCCGGAGACCCTGGTCCGCTGGGTGCAGCGCTTCCGTGCCCAGCCGGCTACAGCCACCTTCCGCGGTGGTTTGCGGCACATGCCGCCGCTGGACCGCGTCGGTCTGCGCCCGGCCCAGTACGACGCGATCGTCGACCTAGAGGCGTCCTTGGCCGCCGACCGGCCGCGCGCCTTGGTCCAGATGGCCACTGGCGCGGGCAAGACGTTCATGGCCGCTGCCCAGACGTACCGCGTGCTGAAGTTCGCCGGCGGCAACCGCGTCGCGTTCCTCGTGGACCGCGGCAACCTCGGCCGACAGACGCTGCGCGAGTTCCAGACGTTCGTCACGCCGGACACCGGCCGCAAGTTCACCGACCTGTACAACGTGCAGCTGCTCACCTCGAACAAGATCGACCCGGCCGCGCACGTCGTCATCACCACCATCCAGCGCCTGTACTCGATCCTGCGCGGGGAAGCCGAGCTCGACCCGGAGCTGGAGGAGACCTCCATCGAGGACCTCACCCCGGCCGACCCGCCGACCGTCGACTACAACCCCGCAGTGCCCATCGAGGCGTTCGACCTGCTGTTGGTCGATGAGTGCCACCGGTCGATCTACGGGCTGTGGCGGCAGGTGCTGGAGTACTTCGACGCCCACCTCGTCGGCCTAACCGCCACCCCGAGCAAGCAGACGCTCGGGTTCATGAACCAGAACCTGGTCTTCTCCTACACGCACGAGGAGGCCGTTGCCGACCAGGTCAACGTCGACTTCGAGGTGTACCGGATCCGCACGAAGATCGGATCCGCGGGCTCGACTGTGGAGGCCGACGGCGAGACCGTCGTGAAGTTCCGCGACCGGCTCACCGGGCAGACCCGGCTGGTCGCCCTCCAGGACGACTACGTGTACGCCGCCGAGCAGCTCGACCGCGACGTCGTCGCCGAGGACCAGCTGCGCACCGTCGTCCGCACCTTCCGCGACCGGTTGTTCACCGAGATCTTCCCCGGCCGGCGCGAGGTGCCCAAGACGCTGGTGTTCGCCAAGGACGACGCGCACGCCGACCGCATCGTGAAGGCGTTCCGCGAGGAGTTCGACCGGACCAACGACTTCGCCGTGAAGATCACCTACAAGACGTCCGGCAAGAAGCCCGAGGAACTCCTCGCCGACTTCCGGACCAGCTACAACCCAAGGGTCGCCGTCACCGTCGACATGATCGCCACCGGCACCGACATCAAGCCGCTCGAGTGCGTCGTGTTCCTGCGCAGCGTGAAGAGCCGGAACTTCTTCGAGCAGATGAAGGGCCGCGGCGTCCGTGTCATCAACGACGCCGACTTCCGCGCGGTCACCCCCGACGCGCCGGGCAAGACCCACTTCGTCCTCGTGGACGCCGTCGGCGTCACCGAGACCGAGCTCAACGAGACCACCCCGCTGGAGCGGGCCAAGCAGGTGAGCTTCGACAAGCTGCTGCACCAGGCCGCCCTCGGCGTGGCCACCGCCGACCTCGCGTCCTCTCTCGGCTCCCGGCTGACCCGGCTGGACAAGCAGCTCACCGACGAGGACCGGCTCGAGGTCGAGACCATCAGCGGCGGCGTGAGCGTGCAGCAGCTCGCTCACGACCTGGTCGCCGCGGTCAACCCCGACCGCGCCTTCGCCGCCGCGCAGGCCGCTCGGGTCGCCCGCGGCGAGGCCGGTGAGCCGGAGCCGGCGGAGGTCGCCACCGCGCAGGAGGGGCTCATCCGCACCGCGCTGCAGCCGTTCAACAGCAAGGACCTCCGGGAGAAGCTGTCGGCGCTGAAGAAGGCCGCCGAGCAGCTCATCGACGAGTACAGCAAGGACAAGGTCGTCGAGGCCGGGTTCTCCACCGACGCCACCGACCGTGCGAAGCAGACCGCCGCGGACTTCCGCGCGTGGATCGACGAGCACCGCGATGAGCTCGCCGCCCTGCAGGCCCTCTACGGGGTGCCGTACAAGCGGCAGGTCACCTTCCGGCAGGTCAAGGAGCTGGCCAACGCCATCGCCAAGCCCCCGCACGCCTGGACCCCGGAACGGCTGTGGGAGGCCTACCAGGCGCTCGACGCGTCCAAGGTGCGTGGCGGCGGCCAGCGCATCGTCACCGACCTCGTGTCGCTGGTCCGGTTCGCGCTGGAGCAGGACAACGAGCTGGTGCCCTACACCGAGACGGTCAACCAGCGGTTCGCCGGCTGGCTGGCCCAGCAGGAGCAGACCGGCCGCCGGTTCAGCGGCGAGCAGCTGGAGTGGCTGGAGCGGATCCGTGACGTCATCGGGTCCTCCCTGACGGTCACGGTCGACGATCTGGACGACGCGCCGTTCGCCGAGCGCGGCGGCCTCGGAGGTGCGTACAAGGTGTTCCACGGCGAACTCGAGCCCCTGCTCGACGAGCTCAACCAGGCGCTCGTCGCGTGACCGGTCTCCCCGACCTGCCCACCGGCTGGGCCTGGTCCACAGTGGCCGAGGTTGGTCAGGTGCAACTTGGACGCCAGCGGGCGCCCAAGTACCACACAGGTACGAACATGCGCCCCTACCTGCGCGTGGCGAACGTGTTCGAGGATCGCATCGACACCGCTGACGTGATGTCCATGCACTTCGACCCCGACGAGTTCGAGCGGTACCGCGTGCTGCCCGGTGACATCCTGCTGAACGAGGGGCAGTCTCCCGAGCTGCTCGGCCGCCCAGCCATGTACCGCGGCACCCCGGCCGACGTCGCGTTCACCAACAGTCTCATCCGGTTCCGTGCCTACCCGGGGATCGAACCGGACTGGGCGCTGACCGTCTTCCGGTACTACATGCGCAGCGGCCGGTTCACCCGCGAGTCGCGCATCACCACGAACATCGCCCACCTGTCGGCGAACCGCTTCAAGACCATCGAGTTCCCCGTGCCGCCGGTCGAAGAGCAGCGCCGCATCGTTGCGGTTCTGGAGGAACGGCTGACAGACCTCGACCGGACCGCCAGCGACCTGGTGCCGCTGGGCCAGCATCTGGAGCGGCTCGCGGAGTCGGTCGTCCACGCCGCCGTGCTGGGCAGGCTCGTGCCGGGAACGGTGGGAGCCACGTCGGCCGCAGTCCATCTGGCGGCGGAGCTGGACGCGGTCCTCGCGCCCGACACCCCCGGTCTGCCAGCGTTGCCCGCCGGGTGGACATGGACGACCTTGGGCGCCCTCTGCGACGTCACCGGTGGCGTCACCAAGGACGCCAAGAAGCAGGCCGACCCCAGCTACGTGGAGGTGCCCTACCTGCGGGTGGCGAACGTGCAGAAGGGCCGCCTGGACCTCGACGAGGTCGCCCGGATCCGGGTGCCGCCGGCGAAGGCTGAGGCGCTGCGGCTGCTGCCCGGTGACGTGCTGTTCAACGAGGGCGGCGACCGGGACAAGCTGGGCCGCGGCTGGGTGTGGGAAGGGCAGATCCCCGACTGCATCCACCAGAACCACGTCTTCCGCGGCCGCGTCCGCAGCGGGGTGCTCGACCCCCGGCTGCTGTCTTGGCACGGCAACACCTTCGGCCGCCGCTGGTTCGAGGCCGCCGGCAAGCAGACCACCAACCTGGCGTCGCTGAGCATGACCAACCTCAAGCGGCTACCCGTCCCGGTGCCGCCGCTGGAGGATCAGCCGTTGATCGTGGCGGAGCTGCAGCGCCGCCTGTCGATCATCGACGCAGCTCGGCATGACCTCGCCGGCGTACGTCGCAAGGCGCAGCTGATGGCCCGATCCCTCCTGCGCACCGCCGTCACCGGTCGGCTCGTCGACCAGGACCCCGCGGAGGAGGGCGCCGAGCTGCTGCTCAAGCGCATCGCTGAGGACCGCGCCGCCGCGGCGCCGACTGCTCGCCGTCACCGGGCCCGCACCGTTCCCACCGCCCGCACTGCGCCCGTCGAGGAGTCGGCATGACCAACGCCCAGCAGCTCGTCGCCAAGCTGTGGTCCTACTGCCACGTGCTCCGGGACGACGGCGTCTCCACGCTCGACTACGTCCAGCAGCTGACCTACCTACTGTTCCTGAAGATGGCTGACGAGCAGTCCCGGCCGCCGTACAACCGGCCGTCCGCGGTGCCCGCCGGGCTGGACTGGCAGTCGCTGCTGACCCGCAGCGGCGACGACCTTGAGGCGCACTACATCCACGTCCTGCGCGAGCTCGGTCAGCAGCCTGGCATCCTCGGGCAGATCTTCCGCAAGGCGCAGAACAAGATCCAGGACCCGGCCCGGCTGCGGCACCTCATCGTCAATCTCATCGACAAGGAGACCTGGTCCTCCCTCGACGCGGACGTCAAGGGCGACGCCTACGAAGGACTGCTCGACCGCGGCGTCTCCGAGGGCGGGTACGGCGCGGGGCAGTACTTCACCCCGCGGCCGCTGATCCAGGCGATCATGGACTGCCTCCAGCCCACCCCGGCCGACACCGTCGTCGACCCCGCGTGCGGCACCGGCGGGTTCCTCCTCGCCGCGCATCAGTACGTGGTCGAGCACAACTCCCACCTTGACCCGGACGAGCGCCGGCACCTGCGCACCGGGTTCGCCACCGGCTACGAACTGGTCGACGACACCGCCCGGCTGGCCGCGATGAACATGGTGCTGCACGGCATCACCCAGCCGACCGGCGACAGCCCCATCCACACCGGCGACTCGCTCAAGGCCGATCCCGGCCGGCGCTGGACCTGCTGCGCGGCGAACCCACCATTCGGTCGCAAGTCCTCGGCCGTGGTCGTCACCGACGAGGGCGGCACCGGGCGGGAGCAGATGACCATCGTCCGGGACGACTTCTGGGCGACCACGTCGAACAAGCAGCTGAACTTCGTCCAGCACATCCACACCATCCTCGACACGCACGGCCGGGCCGCGGTGGTGCTGCCGGACAACGTGCTGTTCGAAGGCGGTGCCGGGGAGACCATCCGGCGCAAGCTCCTGCAGACCTGCGACCTGCACACCATGCTGCGGCTGCCGACCGGCATCTTCTACGCCGGCGGCGTGAAGGCCAACGTGCTGTTCTTCGACAAGATGCCGGCCGCGGAGGCGCCATGGACCCGCGAGACGTGGATCTACGACTTCCGCACCAACCAGCACTTCACGATGAAGACCAACCCGCTGCGGCGGGGGCATCTGGACGACTTCGTCGCCGCCTACCGGCCCGGCGCGCGGTACGAGCGGGTGGAGTCCGAGCGGTTCCGCCGGTTCACCTACAAGGAGCTCATCGCCCGCGACAAGGTCAACCTCGACATCACCTGGCTCAAGGACGACAGCCTCGAGGACCCCGACAGCCTGCCCGCGCCCGACGTGCTCATCGCCGAGATCCAGGAGGAGATGGCCGCCATCCTCAAGCAGTTCGGCGAGATCGCCGTCGGGCTGGGCGTCGAGCCGCTGGAGCCCGCCGAGGTCGCCGAGTAGGCCTGCAGCCGGACCAAGCCGAGGTCTGACACGGAGGGCCGGGCACGACGACCCCCGGCCCTCCGCGCCCGTCAGACCTCGACGACGACGGCACCCCGGCGGATCCACTCCCCGAGACCGCGGCGCATCGCGTCGGCGACGCGTCGACCGAGATCCGACGGGTCGAACCGCCCACCACACGAGCAGTCCGGCGACCCCTCGATGCCGCCCACACTGCCCCCACCCGGTGAACACCGAAGCGGCCCAGGCACCTCAGCCTCCACCCGCACGCAGAGCGGTGGGCAGTCCTGACGGTGCCTGGTGCAGTGGACGATCGCGCGGACCCAGTTGTGCGGCCCCACGCCGGGCTACTTCCGCTTCGGCGTCTGCGAGAGCGCAGAGGCCGCGGCGGACTTCTCCGCCTTCGTGCTCTTGGGGTTGGACAGCACCTTGCCGGCTGCCTTGGCCGCCTTGGTGCCAGTCTGGCGGGTGTTGCGTCTCACCATCAGAACTCCTTGGTCCCGTTGATGACCACCACCCGGAGAGGCAGACTGCTCAGTCTCAGCAAGCAGCAGGCCCGCTCCCCGTGGGCGGTCTCTGTGACAGCGCCCCTCCGGCGGCAACCGGGGGGGCGCTGTCGTTTCAACACCTCCGGACGGAGGTGACGCGCTGATCGTGGCAGGTCCCACCGACGGATCCGGGGGTCTTCTGCTCAGGGGCCCCACGCGCCCCATGCGTCCCGCTGTCTCCGTGTGGCGCAGAGACGCGCATAGCCACCGGGCGAGTGGGGTCCGTCGTACCAGACGCCGCCGGGCACGGACGCAAGCGAGCGCGCCGACGGGTGGTCACGCTGGCCGTGCCGACCCAGCCTCATGCAGGGGCTCGACCAGTGCGGGGTTGTAGCCCTGGAGCTAGTGCTGGTCGGTGGGGGACGGTGCCGGTAGGAACGTCTCGTCCAGCGGTTGCACCCGTTTCGGTTCGTCGATCATCAGGGGCCGCCCTGGCATGCGGCGGACCCGCCCCTCGCAGACCACCGAGCGGCCATCGCGGGCCCAGTCGAAGGTCTCCAGCAGCTGCTCAGCCCGCAGTCGCACGCGTACCTCCGTCTGCCGCCCACGCCGGACCGTCTGGACGGAGATCTCGCCGAACGGGTTGTCCGGCTCATGCCGGACTTCGACGATGGGCCCGGTGACGATCTCGTCCGGTGTGTACGAGGACGCCTTCAGCTGCTGCGCCGCCTGCTGCAGCCGCGGCGCGGCGGCCGCGGGTAGGCGCACACTGCTCGGCACTCCGGCGGGCGCCATCACGCCTCCCGCCCATGAGAAGGCGGCCGCGAACTCGGACACCGCGTCGTCGGTGAGCACCCGGTGCAAGGCCATCACCATCTCCCGGCTCGCACCGGCTACAACCGCCGCCTGGAGATCGCCGCCAGATGGCGTCCGTTCCGGGGCGACGATGACCTGGTCGACGGCCGCGAGGGCTTGCGCGAACGTTCGCATCACCCGGCGCTCGGGAGGTTCGTGCGCCAACCGTTCCAGTTCCAGGCCCGGAACGGCAGGCCGGTCTGCAACTTCCGCCGCCGTCGGGGTGAGCGGCATGAGCACCGGGATGACGTAGGAGCCCTCCTGCGTGTGTCCCAGGCGAGCCTGCTCCACGAGGGCATCAGCCTGTCTGGAGAAGCCGCCGGCGATGTGCCCACGCGGTCGCACGGCCGTGGTTGCCGCAGCACGCAGCATGGACCAGGCCGAGCTGACCAGGCTCACCCCTGCTTCCAGCGGGATTGACCCGCGGATGACGATGTCGTTCGCCGCCCTGAGACGCGTGACGTCTGTGAGATGGAACTCCACGCTGGTCTCGACGTCCTGTGGGGCGCGCCGCTCGAACCGGGCCAGGCGCTCGACGACCCCGCGCCACTCCGCCGCCGCCGGGCTGAGCTCGTGAGGTACGGCGATCGCAGCGTCGTCGCCGTGGCGCCAGAGCGCACCGGCCGGACCGGGTGGATCGGCGGTCCAGCCGGTCCGCTGGAGGTACAGCTGCAGCAGGTGGGACGCGGCTGCGTGCATGAACGCGCCGCTTCCGACGACGGGGTCAGGTGCCGGTGCGCGCCACCGCGACTCGGTCACGAGGTGCCTCCGCTGGTGAAGGACGCAAGCAGATCCTGCCGCCAGCCATCCAAGGTGTCAGCGGTCAGCCGCTGGGTCTTCGGGACGTCGAGTCGCGTCGCGCTCATCGCGGGCGGGAGGCGCCGCCAGAAGGCGGCAGCGCGGTGGGATGTCCCCCGTGCGTGGTGATCGATCCAGCTGGGGATGTCCTTGCCGACGATGACCAGCACGAAGTAGACGGGCACCAGGTGGTGCGACCACGCGCGCAACCACCCCTCTTCGAGTGGCCAGCTGGCGCTCCGCCCGGCGATGGTGAACTGGCTGGTGCACTTCACCTGGACGCGCACCGCGGCCTCGGCGAACTCGACCGAGCAGTCGACCGCCAGGACATCCTCGTCGGCCGGGGTCTCGTTCATGCCGACTCCCGCCTGCGCGCAGACGTTGCGCAGGTAGGCGACGCCGTATCGCGCCTTGCGCGCGCTCGGCAGCAGCGTGGCGGTGGGCACCGACAGTTCGGTAGGGGGAGTCACCGTGTCGCCGCTGCCGGCGCGTTCGTAGGAAGCCGATGCCGCTCCACCGGCTCCGCGCCGGCACCTGCTCCCCGGCCACCGGTGAATGGCCTGGGCCGGCCCCGTTTCGCCTCGTGTCGCGCGGGATGGCGTCGGCGCGTCGGACGGGTCGGCGATGGAGTCAGCCCGGCTCCGCGCGACACCCGTCACCCCTCACCGCCGCCCGACCCCGTGCGCTCCTGCACGAGCCTCCGTAGCTTGCCAGGTCAGCGGCGCAAACGTGGCGCCGGACCGAGGCTGGGAGCACTCGTCACCGGGTCCGTGAAGCCCGTCGTCCGCACGGCTGGTGCCGTCGGGCATGTCCGGGAGCCTGCTGCGTCGAGGCAGGTTGGCCCCGGGCTCGTCAGAAGGACGAGCCCGGGGCCTCCCGGGTGGCCGATGTCAGGCCGCGAGGTCGTCCTGGTCGTCGATGTCGAACTCCGGCATCTGCTCCTCCGCCTGGGTGAGGGTCACGACCGTGGCCCCCTCCTCGTCGCGGGCGAGCACGTCGGGCAGGAGGCCGTCGACGATGGTGATGGCCCGGTCGTCGGACTCGGTGGTGATGTGCCCGTAGATGTCCTGTGTCGTGGTGGTCGAGCTGTGCCCGAGCCGCTTGGCGACCACGATCGGCGCCTCGCCTGCGCACAGCAGCCAGGCGGCATGCGTGTGCCGCAGGTCGTGGATGCGGATCGCCTTCGGCACACCGGCACCGGTACCGGCGTCGGCGACGGCCTCCTTCCAGTAGCGCTTGTGGAAGTTGCCGTGGTGTAGCGGGTCGCCTGGCTTGCCCTCCACCATGTTGAACACGTAGTCCTCCGGTCCCTTGTCCTTGACCAGCGGCCGCAGCACGTCCACGAGCTTGGGCGGGAGCAGGATGCGGCGGACCGAGGAGCGGGTCTTCGGCCGGCCGAGCGTCCACTTCTTGCCGCGCCACTTCAGCGCCAGCCGGATGTCGACGTACGGCCGGTCGGCGTCCAGGTGCAGGTGGCGCACCAGCAGGCCGGCGGCCTCGCCGTAGCGGGCGCCGGTGCCTACCAGGAAGTCCAGCAGCGGGCGGAAGTGCTCGTGCATGGCGCACCGCAGGACGGCGTAGGCGGCGGCGTCGTCGAGGAAGAACATCTCCCGGCGGTCCTGCTTGGGCAGCCGGATGCCGGTTGCTGGGTTGAGGTGCAGCACCGGCGGCCGTTCCTGGATCGCCACGTCCAGGCACTGGCCGAGCACGGTGAGCACGTTGCCGATGAAGTCGTAGCTGATCAGCGTCCCGGGCCGGAGGCGGCCCATGTTGTCCCGCTTCGGTGTGGCCTCCATCTTCTTCAGCCAGTCGTCTTCCACGTAGAGCGCGCCCGGGAGGGCGTCGGAGGGCCGTAGCGGCCGGGTGCGCTGGATGAGCGCGATGTCCGTGTCACCGAAGAACGGCAGCAGGTGGTACTTGCCGTAGCTCTTGTACAGCTCACGGGTGCCCTTGCGGACGTGGCGGTGCCGGTCGAGGAACGTGGTCCACAGCGTGCGGAAGCTGACACCGGACAGGCGGGGGTCGTCCGGCGCCGCCGCCGTGGCGGCGCGGACGCCGGGGGTGATCAGCGGGCCGGCTGCCGCCACTCCGGCCGGGGCGGGGGCCTGCTCGGCCTGCGCCGCGGCGAGCAGCTCCCTGCGCGCCGATGCGTCCGGCGTGGCCATCACCTGGCGGGCGGTGTCCAGCCCGAAGTGCGCGGCCATGCCGATGAACTGCTCGGCGTCACCGCGCGACTCCAGGCGCTGGTAGGAGCGGGCGGGCAGACCGAGGCCGGCCGGGTTGCGCCAGTACACGCGGTGCTGGCGGCCCCGCTTCTCGATCCACATGCTTGGGGGCTTGAGGGACATGGTGGTGTGCTCCGTGCGGTTGTCGGTCGGTTGACCGGCCGCACGGTGCGCAGCGGGATCCGCTGCGCAGTCGCCCCCGCCACTGCCCCCCAAAGTGCCCCCCAGCGAGGGGCGCCGGGCGTGATCTTGCCCCCCAGTACGGGTCGGGGAACGGGAAAGGCCCTGGTCAGCGGACTGACCAGGGCCTCTCACGTGGGGTGAGTGACGGGGCTCGAACCCGCGACACCCAGGATCACAACCTGGTGCTCTACCAGCTGAGCTACACCCACCGCGATTCCGCCGGACGCACGCGGCCGGGGGAACGCGACAACGATACCGGAGGCCGCCACGCGACCCGCCGGGGGAGTCGCGGGCGTCAGGTGGTGGCGGCGTCCCCGGCGGTCAGCAGCTCGGCGAAGGAGCCGACCACCTGGTCGGCGGCCTGCTTCGCCTGGTCGCCGCTCGGGCCGGGCGCGGGGACGAAGAGGGTCCGCCGGTAGTAGGCGAGCTCGCGCACCGATTCGATGATGTCGGCCAGTGCGCGGTGGGCGAGGCCCTTGGGCGGCTGGGCGAAGTAGACGCGGGGGAACCAGCGGCGCGCCAGCTCCTTGACCGAGGAGACGTCGACCATCCGGTAGTGCAGGTGGTCGTCGAGCTCGGGCATGTCGCGGGCGAGGAAGCCGCGGTCGGTGCCGATGGAGTTGCCGCAGAGCGGGGCGGTGCGCCGCTCGGGGACGAACCGCTTCACGTAGGCGAGGATCTGCTGCTCGGCCTCGGCCACGGTCAGCGTCGCCGCCCGGACGGCGTCGGTCAGCCCCGACTTCGCGTGCATCTCGGCCACGAACTCGGTCATGCCGTCGAGGTCGGCGTCCTCGGCGGAGATGATGAGATCCAGGCCCGGGTCCAGGACGTTGAGCTCGGAGTCGGTGACCAGCACCGCGACCTCGATCAGCTTGTCCTTGGTGAGGTCCAGCCCGGTCATCTCGCAGTCGATCCAGACCAGGTGCCCTGCGCTCTCCGCCACGTCGCCCGACAGTACGCACCGCTCGCCACGGCCGCCCCGATCACCCCTCGTGTCCAGGCGCATCCCAGCTGCTGCGGCGGCTCGCCTGGAAGGGCTCGGATTCGGTGCCGTTCACGGCTAGGGTCGCCCGAACGCCCGCCGTCAGGAAGCCCTCCCGTGTCCTCTGCACCCGCCCCCGTCGTCGCTGCCGTGCCCGAGGCGCCGGGCACGCTCCGCGCCGGCCTGGCCCACCCGACCGCCCTGGTGCGGTGGCTGTGGGCGGCCTACATGACCCCCGGCCGGCCCGGGCGGCCGACCGACCAGACCGAGCTGCGCTGGATCTACACCGCCTGGCTGGCGGCGTTCCTGCTGAAGATGCTCGGCTCCTCCTGGGACGTCTCCTGGCACTTCAAGTGGCTGCGCGACGACCTCGCGCCGCCGCACCTGCTCAACACCGTGGGCACCGCGGTCGTCGTCGCGCTGGTGCTCTTCCACAGCTACAGCGGCTACGGCGTGGACCGCTGGGCGCTGCGGCTGATGCAGGCCGGCACGGCCACGTTCCTGGTCGCGATCCCGATCGACCTCGTCAACCACCGGGTCAACGGGCTGGACATCACCAGCTGGAGCCCGAGCCACGCGCTGCTCTACCTCGGGACGGCGATCATGCTGGCCGGCGCGCTCCGCGGCTGGTGGCTGTACGCCGCGCCGGGGCGCCTCCGCGACCTGGTCTCGCTGGGGCTGTGGCTGTTCTTCGTGGAGAACGTGCTCTTCCCCAACCAGCACCAGGAGTACGGCGTCCTGTCGTTGGAGGCATACGACGCCGGGCGGACGACGGCCGAGCCGTCGCTGCTGGACTTCGCGGCCTCGCAGGGGCAGTCGCCGGCGATGTTCATGCTGCCGGTGCCGTCGTGGGTGCACCCGGCGTGGCTGATCTGCGCCGGCCTGCTGGCGCTGGTGCTGGCCCGCCGCATCGTGGGGATGCGCTGGACGGCGACGCTGGTCGCCGTCGTCTACCTCGGCTACCGAGGCGTCATGTGGCTCGGGCTGGTGGCGCTGGACTTCCCGCCGTCGGTGCTGCCGGTGGTGCTCGTCGTGGGCGCGGTGCTGATCGACGTCGCCGTGGACCGTCGGGTCCCCGGCTGGCTGGCGGGCCCGGTGGTCACCGCGGCGGTGTACGCCGTCGCCTGGCCGATGGAGTCCCTCGGGCTGCTCCCGCCGTGGAACTGGTGGTCGGTGCTGCCGGTGGCCGTCGGGTTCGCCGCGCTGTGGGCGGTGGTCGACGCGCTGGCCACCAGCGCCTGGCTGGCGCGCTGGCGCGTCGCCGACCAGCCCGCCGCAGCGGCCCTCGCCAGCTGACCGGGCCAGGGCTCCCAGCGCCGCGGAGCCGTCGCACCGATGACGTAGCGTCGGTCCCGGCTGCCCGCGGCGGCCGGCGGCCCGCGCCGGCGGCGCCCCGACCGCAGAACCCGAACGCCCGGAGGACGACGTGCTGGTCCTGACCCCGGCGCCGCTCGAGACGGCGGCCGAGCGGGCCTTCTTCGGCGAGCTCACGCGGTGGGACGCCGGTGCCTCGGTCCGCGCCGCCGTGGTCGCGTCACTGCCCCTGGTGGACGAGCCGCTCGGTCGCCGCCGGTCCGACGCGGTGCTGCTGGTCCCCGAGGGGCTCGCCGTCATCCGCGTCGTCGAGGTTCAGCGGCAGTCCGGGACCGTGACGGCGAAGCCGGAGGGTCCCTGGACGATCGCCGGCGCCACCGGCCCCGAGCAGGTGCTGCACCTGGCCGGCGGCGGCTCCTCGCCGCTGGACGGGCTGATGGCCGCCGGCATGGACACCGCGATGAAGCTGCGCCGCGCCGGGCTGGAGCCGGGGCGGATCGCCCGCCTCACCGTCCTGGTCGGCGAGATCGCCGGGCTGGTGCCGGCCGACGGTGACCTGGGCGAGGGCGACCTGGTGGCCACGCTGGATCCCCGCTCCCTGCTGCTGGCCCTCGCGCGCGCCGCGCGGCACGCCGGCGTCGACAACCCCCGGCTCTGGACCACCGCCGACGTGCGGGCGGCCCTGGAGGCGCTGCAGCTGCCGGGCCGGGGGCCCACGGTCGAGGAGCTGAACGGCGAGGCCTTCCCGTACTCGCCCTACGTCCTCCGCCGTCCGCAGCTGCTGACCCCGGCGGCGATGGCCGCCTCCCCCATGGTCGCCGCGCCGGGCACCGACGCGCCCGGAGCGCGCGCCGGCGGGGGCGCCGCGACCTACGACGGGGCCCCGTTCAGCGCCACGGCCGTGGCCCGCGCGGTCGCCGCCTCGGTCGCCTCCGCCCACGCCGCCGCGGTGGCGGCCGCGGCGCCCGGGAAGGTCGTGCCCGGGCCGGCCGGGCCGCGCGACACCGTCGAGGTGGGCGGTGCGCCGGCCCCGCCGCGCACCGGCACCCACGCCGACGACCGCACCGCTGACCGCGCCGACGCCGCCCCCGGCGAGGCGGACCGCGAGGGGGGTGACCCGGCGGCGCCGCGAGGGCCGCGCACCGCCGTCCTCCCGGTCGCACCGCCGGCCGCGCAGCCGCCCGTCCAGCCGGCCACCCCGCCACCCACCGGGCAGCCGGCGGAGAAGCCCGCCCGGCCGCCGCTGTCCGGGGCCTGGGGCGCCACCGCCACCGCCTCCGGCCGGGCCGAGGAGCGGGGATCCGGCAGCGGCCGGCGGGTCGCCGCGCTGGTCGCGGCCGCGGCGGCGCTGGTGGTCGCCTGCGTCCTCGGTGCCGGGCTGCTGCTGGGGGGCGACCCGCCCGTGGAAGGCGCCGCGGGCGGCGGCGGGGTCCCGGCCGACGACGCGGTCGCGACCGGCCCCGTACCGGGGGAGGTGCGCGAGGTGGACGGCACCACCTACACCGTGCAGGCCGTGCAGGTCGACGACACCTGCGCCGCGCACGCCTACGGGGAGGTGGCCGGGTTCTTCGCCGCGAGCGACTGCGTCGGGCTCTCCCGGGCGCTCTACTCGACGGAGGTGGAGGGCGCCCCGGTGGTCGTCTCGGTGTCGCGGGTGGCCATGCCCGACGACGCCGCCGCCCGCGAGCTCCGCGCCCTCACCGACCGCGACGGCAGCGGCAACGTCAGCGATCTGCTCCGCGAGGGGGTCACCTACGCCGGTGGTCCGGCGAGGCTGCGGTCGGCGCAGTACGCCAGCGCCGTCTCGGGGTCCACGGTCACCGTCGTCGAGAGCGCGTGGGCCGGCGCGGCCGCCGGCAGCGACGCCGCGGTGGACCAGGTCGCCTCCGACGGTCTCGCGCTCCCGGTGCCGCCGCTCGGGTGACGGCCCCGAACGGCCCGGAACGGCCTGGTCCGAGGCTCGCCGCGAGCGGGCGAGCGGTGCGGGGGACCGGCGCCCATCTCACGGGGTCGCGGTCGCGGCCGCCCAGGCCATCGCGCGGAGCAGCTCGGTCATCGTGGGCCGGTCGAGCCGGCCGGCGCTGTGCGGGGTGGAGTTGATCAGCCCGAAGACGGCGTGCGCGCGGGCGCGGCAGGCCGCCGCCGGCGCCTCCGGGTGCACCCGGGCCAGCACGGCCACCCACACCTCGACGTAGCGGCGCTGCAGTCGCCGCACCTGGGCGGCCTCGGCCTCGGGCAGGGAGGTGAGGTCCCGGTCGTGGACCACGATCAGGGCCGGGTTGTCGAGTGCGAATTCGACCTGGAAGCCGATCAGCGCGCGCAGCTGGTCGGCGGGATCGCCGCCCGCGGCCGCCACCCGCTCCCGCCCGCCGTCGGCCAGCCGGGCGCTGATGCGCAGCAGCATCTCGGCGAGCATCGCGTCCTTGCTGGCGAAGTGCCGGTAGATCGCCGGCCCGGTCACCCCGACCGCCGCACCGACGTCGTCCACCCCCACCGCGCGGGAGCCGCGCTCGGCGAACAGCCGTGCGGCGGCCTGCAGGATCTGCTCCCGCCGGGAGGGTCGGGCGGCGTCGGCGTGCAGCGCGCTGTCCTGGGCGGGGGAGCCCTGCTCCAGCCCCGTGCCGGCCGACGTCATGCGACGGATGCTAACCCCGCGGGTGAACGTCCGTTAACCCCTCGATGGGGAGGGGTGGACCGCGACGGTGAACCGTGGTTAACCTCTGCGGCGTGGATGCACCGGTGCTCTCCCACGCCTCCCCGGCCGACCCGGCAGGCGCCGCCCGCAACGCCGCGGCGCACGCGGAGCTCGTCGCCGACCTGGCCGGCCAGTTGCGCGCCGTGGCCCTCGGCGGCGGTGAGCGGGCGCGCGAGCGGCACACCGCCCGCGGCAAGCTCCTGCCCCGCGAGCGGGTCGATGCACTGCTGGACCCGGGCAGCCCCTTCCTCGAGCTCTCGCCGCTGGCCGCGCACGGGCTCTACGACGGCGAGGCGCCGGCCGCCGGGATCATCACGGGCATCGGCCGCATCTCCGGGCGGGAGTGCGTCGTCGTCGCCAACGACGCCACCGTCAAGGGTGGCACCTACTACCCGATGACGGTGAAGAAGCACCTGCGCGCGCAGGAGGTGGCGCTGCAGAACCGGCTGCCCTGCATCTACCTGGTCGACTCCGGGGGCGCCTTCCTCCCGATGCAGGACGAGGTCTTCCCCGACCGCGAGCACTTCGGCCGGATCTTCTTCAACCAGGCGAACCTCTCCAAGGCCGGGATCGCCCAGATCGCCGCCGTCCTGGGGTCCTGCACCGCCGGTGGTGCCTACGTGCCGGCGATGAGCGACGAGGCGGTGATCGTCCGTGAGCAGGGCACGATCTTCCTCGGTGGCCCGCCCCTGGTGAAGGCCGCGACCGGCGAGGTCGTCACCGCCGAGGACCTGGGCGGGGGAGACCTGCACAGCCGGGTCAGCGGGGTCACCGACCACCTGGCCGACGACGACGCGCACGCCCTGCAGATCGTCCGCCAGATCGTCTCCACGCTCGGCCCGCGCGAGGCCCGCCCGTGGGACGTCGAGCCAGTCGAGGAGCCCGTGCACCCCCCGGAATCGGTCTACGAGGTCGTGCCGCCGGATCCGCGCACGCCCTACGACGTCCGGGAGGTCATCGCCCGGCTGGTCGACGGCTCCCGGTTCGCCGAGTTCAAGCCCCTCTACGGGCAGACGCTGGTCACCGGCTTCGCGCGGCTGCACGGCCACCCGGTCGGCATCATCGCCAACAACGGCGTGCTCTTCGCCGAGTCCGCGCTCAAGGGCGCGCACTTCATCGAGCTGTGCGACCGCCGGAAGATCCCGCTGCTGTTCCTGCAGAACATCACCGGCTTCATGGTCGGCCGCGACTACGAGGCCGGCGGCATCGCCAAGCACGGCGCCAAGATGGTCACCGCGGTCGCCTGCGCCCGGGTACCGAAGCTGACCGTGGTCATCGGGGGCTCGTTCGGCGCGGGGAACTACTCGATGTGCGGCCGGGCGTACTCGCCCCGGTTCCTCTTCACCTGGCCCAACTCGCGCATCTCGGTGATGGGCGGGGAGCAG
This sequence comes from Blastococcus sp. SYSU DS0541, assembly GCF_054050875.1. Lineage (NCBI taxonomy): Bacteria > Bacillati > Actinomycetota > Actinomycetes > Geodermatophilales > Geodermatophilaceae > Blastococcus > Blastococcus sp. SYSU DS0541. The sequence continues at coordinate 78,810 of NZ_JBJHAD010000013.1, forward strand.
GCCGCCTCGGTGCTGGCGACCGTCCGCCGCGACGGGATCGAGGCGCGCGGCGGGGAGTGGCCGGCCGAGGAGGAGGAGGCGTTCAAGGCGCCGATCCGCGACCGGTACGAGTCGCAGGGGCACCCGTACTACGCCACCGCCCGGCTCTGGGACGACGGCGTCATCGATCCCGCGCAGACCCGCACCGTGCTGGGCCTGGCTCTCGCCGCCTGCGCCAACGCGCCGCTCGAGGACGTCGGCTACGGCGTCTTCCGGATGTGAGGGACTGATGTTCGACACCGTCCTGGTCGCCAACCGCGGCGAGATCGCCGTCCGCGTCATCAGCACGCTGCGCGCGATGGGCGTCCGCTCGGTCGCCGTGCACAGCGAGGCCGACGCCGGCGCGCTGCACACCCGCCTCGCCGACGTCGCCGTCCCCATCGGGCCGGCGCCGGCCGCGCAGAGCTACCTCTCCATCGAGCGGGTGCTCGAGGCCGCCGCGCGCACCGGCGCGCAGGCGATCCACCCCGGCTACGGCTTCCTGTCGGAGAACGTCGACTTCGCCCGCGCCTGCGAGGAGGCGGGGATCGTCTTCATCGGCCCGCCGGTGGGCGCGATCGAGGCGATGGCCGACAAGATCCGCGCCAAGCAGACGGTGATGGCCGCCGGGGTGCCGGTCGTCCCCGGCCGCACCGAGCCCGGCATGAGCGACGCCGAGGTCGCCGACGCCGCCGTCGCCGTGGGCTTCCCGGTGCTGCTCAAGCCCAGCGCCGGCGGGGGCGGCAAGGGCATGCGGGTGGTGCGCTCGAAGGACGAGTTGCCGGACGCGATCGCCGGCGCGCGGCGCGAGGCGAGCGGCTCCTTCGGCGACGACACGCTGCTCGTGGAGCGCTACGTCGGCAACTCCCGACACATCGAGGTCCAGGTGCTGGGGGACGCCCACGGCACGGTCATCCACCTCGGCGAGCGCGAGTGCAGCCTGCAGCGGCGGCACCAGAAGGTGATCGAGGAGGCGCCGTCCCCCTTGCTCGACACGGCGATGCGCGCCTCGATGGGCCGCGCCGCCGTCGAGGCGGCGAAGGCCGTCGGCTACACCGGGGCGGGCACGGTCGAGTTCATCGTCGACGCCGACCGGCCGCGCGACTTCTTCTTCCTGGAGATGAACACCCGGCTGCAGGTCGAGCACCCGGTCACCGAGATGGTCACCGGGCTGGACCTGGTGGAGCTCCAGCTGCGCGTGGCCGCGGGCGAACCCCTGCCGATCGACCAGAGCGACGTCTCCCTCGACGGGCACGCCATCGAGGCCCGGCTCTACGCCGAGGACCCCGCCCGCGGTTTCCTGCCCCAGGCCGGCACCGTGCTCGGCCTCGTGGAGCCGACGGGCCCGGGCATCCGCCTCGACAGCTCCCTGGCCGTCGGCGGTCGGGTCGGCACCGACTACGACCCGATGCTCGCCAAGATCATCGCCTGGGCCCCCGACCGGGAGACCGCACGCGCGCGCCTGGTGGGGGCGCTCGGGCACACCGCCGTCCTCGGCGTGACCACCAACGCCGCCTTCCTGCGGGCGCTGCTCGACGACGCCGACGTCGTGGCCGGGGCGCTCGACACCGGGCTCATCGAGCGGCGCGGCGAGGAGCTGACCGCCGTCGGTGAGCCGTCTGCGCACGTCTACGCGGCCGCGGCGCTCGCCCTGCTGGTCGAGTCCGAGCCGGCCGGCCCCGTCGTGGACCGCTGGGACGTGCCCGACGGCTGGCGGCTGGGCGAGCCGGCGTGGACGGTGCGGCGCCTCCAGGTGGCGGGTGCGGATCCGCTGACCGTCCGCGTGCGCGGCCGGTCTGCGGACGCCGAGGTGGCCGTGGGCGACGCGGCGCCGGAGCCGGCCCGGGCCGTCCGCGACGGCGACAGGCTGGCGGTGACGTTCGCCGGGCGCTCGTCGTCCTACGCGCTGGTGCACCACGGCGGTCAGGTGTGGCTGGCCGCCGAGGGCCGGGTCACCGCGCTGCGGGAGCACGAGCGGCTGGCGTCGACCGCCGGGCAGGCCGGGGGTGACGGCGCCGTGACCTCCCCCATGCCGGGGACGGTGACGGTGGTGCGGGCGTCCGTCGGCGACGAGGTGGAGGCGGGCACCCCGCTGCTCGTCGTCGAGGCGATGAAGATGGAGCACGTGCTCACCGCCCCGGTCGCGGGGACGGTGGCCGAGCTCGCAGTGACGGCGGGCCAGACGGTCGCGCTGGACGAGCGGCTGGCGCTGGTGACCCCGGCGGCCGGGCCCGAGCAGCAGGAGAACTGATGTTGGACTACCGGCTCAGCGACGAGACCGAGACGCTGCGGAAGACCGTGCAGGAGTTCGCTCGGGAGGTCATCGCCCCGCAGATCGGGGAGTTCTACGAGCGCGACGAGTTCCCCACGGAGATCGTGCGGCAGATGGGCGAGCTGGGGCTGTTCGGCCTGCCCTTCCCCGAGGAGTACGGCGGCGCCGGGGGCACCTACTTCGACCTGTGCGTGGCGCTCGAGGAGCTGGCGCGGGTGGACAGCTCGATGGCGATCACCGTCGAGGCCGGCGTCTCGCTGGGCGCCATGCCGATCTACCGGTTCGGCACCGAGGAGCAGAAGCGGGAGTGGCTGCCCCGGCTGTGCACCGGGGAGGCGCTGGGCGCGTTCGGGCTCACCGAGCCCGGTGGCGGGTCGGACGCCGGGGCGACGCGCACCACCGCGCGCCTGGAGGACGGGCACTGGGTGATCAACGGCTCCAAGGCGTTCATCACCAACTCCGGCACCGATCTGACGGCGCTGGTCACCGTCACCGCCGTGACGGGTACCAAGCCGGACGGCAAGAAGGAGATCTCGGCGATCATCGTGCCGTCGGGGACGCCGGGCTTCACCGTCGGCCAGCGGTACTCGAAGGTCGGCTGGAATGCCTCGGACACCCGCGAGCTCTCCTTCGACGACTGCCGCGTGCCCGAGGAGAACCTGGTGGGGGAGCGGGGCCGCGGCTACGCGCAGTTCCTCTCCATCCTCGACGAGGGCCGGATCGCCATCTCCGCGCTGTCGGTCGGGCTGGCGCAGGGCTGCGTCGACGAGTCGGTGAAGTACGCAGCCCAGCGGGAGGCCTTCGGCCAGCCCATCGGCCGCAACCAGGCGGTGCAGTTCATGATCGCCGACATGGAGGTGCGGGCCTCCACCGCGCGGCTGGCCTACTACCGGGCGGCGGAGAAGATGCTGCGCGGCGAGCCGTTCAAGCGCGAGGCCTCGATCGCCAAGCTCTACAGCTCCGAGGTCGCGATGGACAACGCCCGCTACGCCACCCAGGTGCACGGCGGGTACGGGTTCATGAACGAGTTCCCGGTCGGCCGCTTCTACCGCGACGCGAAGATCCTCGAGATCGGTGAGGGCACCAGCGAGGTGCAGCGGATGCTGATCGCCCGCGACCTCGGCGTCGGCTGAGCGCGCGCGGGTCGACCTGCCGCGTCAGCGCCGGGCGAGCTCCGCGGCCAGGGGGTCGAGGCCGAGCTGGCCCAGCGCCAGGACGTCGCGGTGCCACTGCGCCAGGTCGAAGGCGTCGCCCGCGCGCCGCCGGGCCTCCTCGCGGCAGGTCAGGAACACCCGCTCACCCACCTTGTAGACCGGCGCCTGCCCGGGCCAGCCGAGGTAGCGGTGCAGCTCGTCCACGCGCATGGCGTCCTCCATGCTCACGTGCCGGCGCAGGAAGGCCAGCGCCACGTCGTAGTCCCAGCGCGGGCCTGCCGCCGCCCCTGCGGGGATCGGCAGGTCCAGGTGCACCCCGATGTCGAGCACGACGCGCGCGGCCCGCAGCTCCTGGGCGTCGAGCATGCCGAGCCGGTCGCCCGGGTCCTCGAGGAAGCCCAGCTCCCCCATCAGCCGCTCGGCGTAGAGCGCCCACCCCTCGGCGTTCCCCGAGCAGGAGCAGAGCACCGCTGCCACCGGTTGAGCCGCTCGGCGTCGTGCACGGCCTGCCCGATCTGCAGGTGGTGGCCCGGCACGCCCTCGTGGAAGACGGTCGTGGTCTCCCGCCAGGTCGTCATCTCCTCGACGCCCTCGGGCAGCGACCACCACATCCGGCCCGGGCGGCTGAAGTCCTCGCTGGGGGCGGTGTAGTAGACGCCCTCGCCCGCGGTCGGGGTCAGCCGGCCCTCGATGCGGCGCACGGGCTGCGGGATGTCGAAGTGCACGCCGTCGAGCGCGGCCACCGCCCGGTCGGCGGTCTCCTGCAGCCAGGCCTGCAGCGCCTCGCGGCCCCGGATGATCCGCGCCGGGTCGGCGTCCAGCGCCGCCATCGCGCCGGCCACGCCCTCACCAGGCGCGATCACCTCGGCGACCCGCTCCTTCTCGGCGACGATGCGGGCGAGCTCCGCCCAGCCCCAGTCGTAGGTCTCGTCGAGGTCCAGCCGAGCGCCGGTGTGGAAGCGCGACTCGACGAGGTAGCGGTCGCGGCCCACGCCGTCGGCCGACGGCGCCAGCGGCAGCAGCACCCGCTCGAGGTGCCCGGCGAACCCGAGCAGGGCGCCCGACGCCCGCTCGGCGCCGTCGGCCAGGTCGCGGCCCAGTGCGCTGCGCGGCTCGACAGGCGCCTCGCGGGCCAGCCGGGTGAAGAAGCCGGGGCGCTCGGGTGTGCCGGCCCACTGCCGCGCCCGCTCCGCGGCCAGCCGGATCTGCCGGGCGGTGGAGACGCGGCCGCGGTCGGCGGCGTCGTCCAGGCCGCGGGCGTAGCCGAGCAGCGCCGTCGGCATCGCCGCGAGCCGGACCGCCACGGCGGACCAGTCCTCGTCGCACTCGGTGGGCATGAGGTCGAAGACTTCGCGGAAGTTCTGCAGCGGGCTGTCGACGGTGTTCAGGTCGGCCTGCGCGTAGCCGGCGTCGTAGCGGTCGAGCTCCGCGCCGAGCCGCTCGAGCATGGCGCTGCGCGCGATCTCGTCCCGGCGGTCGACCGGCTCGAGCGCCTCGGCCTGCGCGCGGGTGCGGCGCAGCAGCTCGGCGTGGGCGGCGTGGCCGTCGCTGCTGAGGTCGGGCCACCGGTCGTCGTGCCCGCGGACCCCGATGTAGGTGGCGACCACCGGCTGCGCCGCCGCGTATCTCTCGACGAAGCCGTCGGCGAGCTGGTCCAGCGGCGACGGCGGGCGCGCGGAGGAGGCGGTCACCCGCTGACGCTATCCCGGTGACTGCTCTCGGCCGTCAGTGCGCGGCGGGCGCGCGCTGCGGGACCGCGACGCTGAGCAGGACGACGGAGTCCTCGTCGGCGTGCAGGCTGTGCCGGCGGGCCAGGATCGGCGCCACGTCCGAGCCGCTCAGCTCGTCGGTGTGCTCGCCGGCCAAGAGCCGCACCCGCCCGCGGAGGACCAGCAGGCTCGCGAGGCCGGGGCTCTCGTGCTCGGCCAGCTCGGCTCCGCCGCGGAGCGCGATGACCGTCTGGCGCAGCCCGTCGACCGGGTGCGGCAGGGCGCGTGCCGCGCGGCCGGCGTGCTCGGAGCGCGCCCGGTCGAGCAGCTCGTCGGCGAGCGCGCTCAGGTCGGTCGTCGTCGCGGGATCACTCATGGCCCGAGGCTAGGCACAGCGCCGCGCTCAGGCGGTGACGTCGATCAGCACCTTGCCGACGGCCCCGTCCTGCACCGCCCGGTGCGCGGCGGCGGTCTCGGCGAGCGGGTGGACGTGCAGCGGCAAGCCGGCGTCCTCCCCGACCCGGATCGCGCCCTCGGCGACCGCGGTGGCGACGTCCTCGATGCCGAGGACCTTCGCCCGCTCCGGCTCGGTGTAGACGAGCACGAACTGCCAGCGGGCGTTGGGCGTCATCTGGGCGCGCACCGGCACGGTCACCTCCGCGCCGCCGTCGTCGGCGTACATCGCGACCGCCCCGTGCATCCCGATGACCTGCGCATCGACGGCGGCGTTGACCGCTGCCGAGACCTCGACGATCGCGTCCACACCCTTCGGCGCGAGCTTCCGCACCTCGGCGACGACGTCCTGCTGCTTGTAGTCGACGACGTGATCGGCGCCGGCCGCGGCGGCCAGCCGCGCCTTGCGGGGGCTGCTCACCGTGGCGATGACCGTCGCGTCGGCCCACCGGGCGAGCTGGATGGCGGCGTTGCCCACCGCGCCCGCGCCGCCCTGCACCAGCACCGTGTGCCCGGTGAGGGCACCGGCGCCCAGCCGGTCGGGCAGCGACTCTCCCACGGTGAGGCAGCGGTGCGCCGTGAGGAACGGGATGCCGAGGGCGGCGCCGAGCTCGAAGGGGGTGTTCTCGCCCAGGAGGACGACGTGCCGCGCCGGGACGACGGTGTACTCCGCGGCGGTGCCCCACGGCCGCTGCCAGGCGGCCTCCCAGATCCACACCCGCTGGCCGAGCATCGCCGGCTCCACGCCCTGGCCGACGGCGTCGACGGTGCCCGAGCCGTCCTGGTTGGGCACCTGCCCGTCCGGGCCAGGCTGCGCGTTCGTGCGCGACTTCCAGTCAGTGGGGTTGACGCCGGAGAAGGCGACGCGGACGCGCACCTCACCGGGGCCGGGCTCGGGCACCGGGCGGTCGATCAGTTGCAGGACGTCGGGGCCACCGGGCTGGGTGTAGGAGATCGCGCGCATCGGGGTCCGCTACCCGGTCCCGTCCGAGGCACACCGACGCGCATAGGCACGGGGAGTGGTACGGTTTCTCGTACCACGTGCCGATGGAGGGTCCATGTCCGTCACCGCCAGCGAAGCCCGTCAGCGGCTGTTCCCGCTGATCGAGGAGGTCAACGCCGACCAGGTCGCCGTCGAGATCGTCTCGAAGCGCGGAACGGCATTCCTCGTCTCCGCCGACGAGTACCACTCGCTCAAGGAGACCGTGCACCTCCTGCAGTCACCCAGGAACGCCGAGCGCCTTCGCGAGAGCCTGGCGGAGGCGGCCGACGGGAAGGCTGAGCCGCACCAGCTGGTCGAGTGAGGATCGTCTTCACGACCCATGGCTGGGACGACTACACGAGCTGGACGGGCGACCGGAAGACGCTGGGCCGGATCAACCGTCTCATCACCGAGGCCGCCCGGGACCCTGCTGCAGGAGCGGGCAAGCCTGAGCGCCTCCGTGGGGACCTCTCCGGCTGCTGGTCGCGCCGCATCGACCAGGAACACCGCATGGTCTGCACCGTCCGCGGTGACGACCTCGTGATCCTGCAGGCGCGGTACCACTACTGACCGGGCCCATCGGCCCGATCAGCCGGGCGGGGCGTCGTCGTCGGTGGGCCACTCCGGGATCGGCAGGCCGGAGGCGGTCAGCAGCCGCTCGACGGTCTGCTCGACCACCTCGTCGGTGGGCGGCACGCCGCCCGGCGAGGCCATGAGGCCCCGCACCGCCGCCGGCTCCAGCTCCGTGCCCACCGCGTCCCGCACCCACCGGGCGAACCCCTCGGCCTCGGCGTCGACGTCCACGGGCGCCGAGGCGTCGGGCTCGTCGAAGTAGATCCGCGGCTCGTAGCCGAGGAAGAAGCGGCCGCCGGAGGCGTCGGCGGCGCGGTAGTCCACGGTCGCGATGTCGCTGTCGTGCACGTCGACCATCAGGAACGGCACCGCGGTCGGCCGCCCCGTGCGCCAGCGTCCTTCGCTGTAGACGAGCGTGCCGAAGTAGCCCATGGACGGAGGCTACCGACGCCCGGGGCCGGCAGCCCCGGGCGCCCGAGCCGGAGCCGCACTGCCGCGCTGGCAGCCCCGGTGTCGGAACCCGCGCCGGCGACCGGCCCGTCGTGCGGCTCCCCCCACTACCCTCCGGCGATCCGGGTGGCGCTCCTGCGGGAGCCGGGGGCGAGGAGCCAGACGTGGACGGACGGCGGATGCTCAGGGCGCTCGTCGTCGGGATCGCGGCGGCGGTGCTCGGCGGAGTGGTCGGGGCCGTGCTGACGCGGGGGCTGATGCGGCTGGTCGCGCTCGTGGCCGGAGGCGACCCGGCCTTCAGCTGGACCGGTCTGGCGTTCATCGCGGTCTTCTACATCGTGTTCCTGGCTCCGGGCGCCGTCGCGCTGGCCTGGGGCCGGTCCCGTTGGTCCCAGGCCGTGCTGGCCCTCGGCGCCGTCGCCATCCCGGTCCAGGCGGCGGGCATCGCGCAGAGCGACCTCGAAGGCGTCGGTCCGCTCGGTGCCGGGCAGTGGACCGCGCTCACCGCGCTGTTCGTGGCGATGGCAGTCGTGTACGCGCTCCAGGCGGTGCTCGTCTACCGGCTGGCACGCTCAGGCGCGGCTGATCGAGGGCGTGAGCCGGCGGCGCGGCTCACAGCTGCGTGAGCGACCCCGGCGGCAGGTTCACCACGATCGCCTCCTGGCTGCTGCGGGCCAGGACCACGACCGCCTCCTCCTGCCCGGGGTTCTCCTCGCGGTGCGGGGTCCACGGCGGCACGAACACGTAGTCGCCCGGCTCGGGGGTGAGTCGGACCTCCTCGCCGTCCCGGGCGAAGACGAACACCGGCCGGCCGGAGACCACGTAGATGCCGGTCTCGGAGTCGCCGTGGTGGTGGTTGGCCGAGGCGGTGCCGGGCGCGACGTGGGCCTCACCCATCCAGACCTTCTCCGCACCGACGCTCTTCCCGGACACCGCCTCCTTGCGGGTCATGCCGCTGCTCTGCCCCGTGTCGGTCGAGAGCTCCGCCGCGCGGACGTGGCGCAGCGGGGCGTGCCAGTGGTCGGTGCCGTCGAGTGCCATGGACGGACGCTAGCGCTGGTCGGCCGTGCGCGGCAGGCGGGACCATCAGGGGATGCTGCGCAGGGTGCTCACGGGTGCGGCCGTCGTCGTCCTGCTGTGCACTCTCCTGGTGACCCTGCTGTGGGCGTTCCAGCGCCGCCTGGTCTACCTGCCCGACGCCGGACCGCTCCCGCCGGCGGGGCAGGCGGTGCCGGGCGCGCGGGACGTCGTGCTCGAGACCGACGACGGCCTGCGGCTGGGCGCCTGGTTCGTCCCGGGCCGGACGCCGGATGCCCCCGGGGTCCTGGTCACCAACGGCAACGGCGGCCACCGCGGCATGCGGGCGCCGCTGGCGCGGGAGCTGGCGGACGAGGGGCTCGCCGTCCTGCTCTTCGACTACCGCGGCTACGGCGGGAACCCGGGCAGCCCGAGCGAGGAGGGGCTGGCGCTGGACGCGGAGGCGGCGCGGGAGTTCCTGATCGGGGACGGCGGGGTGCCGGCCGACCGGCTCGTCTACTTCGGGGAGAGCCTCGGCGCGGCGGTCGCGACCGGGCTGGCGGTGGAGCACCCGCCGGCCGGGCTGGTGCTCCGCTCCCCGTTCGTGGACCTCGCCGCCGTGGGGAGCGAGCACTACCCGTTCCTGCCGGTGCGGGCGCTGCTGCGCGACCGCTACCCGGTGGCCGAGCAGGTCCGCCGGATCGAGGTGCCCACCACGGTGGTGTACGGCAGCGCCGACTCGATCGTCCCGCCGGCGCAGAGCCGGGCGGTGGCCGACGCCGCCGCTTCGCTGCACCGTGTGGTGGAGGTCCCGGGTGCCGACCACAACGACCTCGTCCTGCTCGCGGGGGAGGAGGTTGTCGCGGCGGTGGTGAGCTCGCCGCCCTCGACGCGGGGTGAGTACGCCTCATGTGGGTGGTGGCATCGGGCAGCCTGTCCGTCGTGAAACTCGCCCAGAAGGCGGCTCCAGGGACACCAGCACGCGTGTCCTGACACCTGCGCCGGAGCGCGACCGCGAGGTGCACCTCTGCTCGACGGGCCCGCTCCTTCGCTCCGACAACTCGTGGGCATCAGAACGTTTCAAGGCTGCACGAGCGGAGCACATGTCCGGTGCGGTCCGTACCGAACGACGCTCTGCCCCCGCGCGATGGTGGCTGCCGCCCCTCACCCCTGACCCGCGTGGAGGACCCATGGCCAAGAGCACCCGTTCGAGCATCCAGACAGCCCAACAGCCCGCCTCGCCGCCAAGCCAGCCCAGTCCAACGCAAAGTGGATGGATCTTGGTTGCGATCGTCGCCATCCTGGCATCCCTGATGGCAGTGACGCTGTGGATCACCCGAGATGTCAATCAGGCGACACAGATGGTCGCGCCGATGGCCGTGATCCTCGTCCTTCTGGGGATCGGCCGGTCGACCCGGCACTGATCGCTCGACGCTGACGCCCGCCCGGGAGGCCTCCCGGGCGGGCGTCAGTCTTCCGTCGTCGAGACATGGGGTCCCAGTCGGACCCGCGACAGTCGCTCAGTCATCGGGTTCCTCCTCCACATCGACACCGGTGGGCGTCGTCCGGAGGGCCCTCTGCCGGAAGGGCAGCGATCAAGATCACAACTTGCATCTGCCGTGTCGAGACTCGTCGTCACGAGGAGGGCGGCAGCCGTGGCACCTGTTCGAAGGCTTTGTCCGGCTGTCCCTGAGCGGCCCACTCGGGGGCAGTTGATCGACCTGCTTGACCGTCTCGATGAGCCGTTCAGCGGTCGGTGAGCGCCACCCGGACGCCCAGACCGATGAGCACAGTTCCTGTGACGCGCTCGATCGCGACACGTACGCGGTCCCGGGACAGCAGCCGACCGAGAGCGCCGACGGCGAGCGAGAACGTCCGCCACCAGAGCACGGCCACGCCCAGGAAGACGGCTGCCAGCACGCCGGTGGTGAACGCCGGCTCTCCGGGAGACACGAACTGCGGGATGAGCGTCAGGAAGATGAGTGCGATCTTGGGGTTGAGCAGGTTGGTGATGAGGCCCTGCCGGAAGGCCGCCTTCCGCCCCAGCACCGTCGGCGCGGGCGCCTCGGTGGGCGTGGAGGCTGCCGGGTGCTTGCGCGAGTGCCACAGGGCCATGACGCCCAAGTAGACCAAGTACGCGGCGCCGACGAACTTGATGACCATGAAGGCCGTGGCCGACGCGGCGAGGATCGCGGCCAGGCCGATCGCGGATGCCGTGGCGTACGCGGCGATGCCCGTGCAGCAGCCCAGTCCTGTCCACCACGCCATCCGGACGCCGCCCCGTACTCCGTTGCGTAGGACGAGGGCCATGTCCGGTCCGGGGGTCAGCGTGAGAACCGCGACTACGGCGAGGAAGGGCAGGAGCTGAGCTGGCACCGAGCCACTGTAGGCAGCGCCCCGGTTCCCTTGGCTGTGGCGCTTCCAGGCGATGGCAGGGAGATTGCGAGATCTGTCTCCGAAGCCGCCTCCAGGGCCAACGTTGCCGGATGCGCTGCTGGTGCTCCTGTTGCAGGTGTATTCGCCTGACCCAGGACGGGCCGCTCAGAGACACAGCTGATTGCCACAGGCGTTCCCGCGGGCGGTCGCATCTGCGGAGTCAGTCCGGCCTGTCCATCCTCATGTGCCGTACTCAACGCGGGGCGATCGAGAGGGTCAGCCGGGCGCGGCCCTCCTCGGAGTGGGCGGTGGCGATCCGCTCGGCCGACGGCGTGCCGTACTCGGTGGTGCGCTGGCGGGCGGGGCGGCCGATCGCGGCGGCCATCGCCTCGAGCTCGGCGATGGTCTTCAGCGACCCGTTCTCGCTGCCGGCCATGCGGCTGATCGTCTCCTCCATCAGCGTGCCGCCGAGGTCGTTGGCCCCGCCCTGCAGCACCGCCTGGGTGCCGGTGTCGCCGAGCTTCACCCACGAGGTCTGGATGTTGCCGATCCGCCCGTGCAGCAGCAGCCGCGCGACGGCGTGCACCGCCCGGTTCTCGCGCACGGTCGGCCCGGGGCGGGCGACCCCGGCCAGGTAGATGGGGGAGTTGTGGTGCACGAACGGCAGCAGCACGAACTCGGTGAAGCCGCCGGTGCGGTCCTGCAGGGCGGCCAGGGTGCGCAGGTGGGCGACCCAGTGGGCCGGGGTGTCGACGTGGCCGTACATCATCGTCGACGTCGTCGGGATGCCGACCTCGTGCGCGGTGCCGATGATCTCCAGCCAGGTCGCCGTCGGCAGCTTGCCCTTGGTGAGCACCCAGCGGACGTCGTCGTCGAGGATCTCCGCGGCCGTGCCGGGGATCGAGTCGAGGCCGGCCTCCTTGAGCCCGGTGAGGAACTCGCGGAACGGGAGCCCGGTGCGGGCGGCGCCGTTGACGATCTCCATGGGGCTGAACGCGTGCAGGTGGATGCCGGGCTGGCGCTGCTTCACCTCCCGTGCGAGGTCGAGGTACGCGGTGCCGGGCAGGTCGGGGTGGATGCCGCCCTGCATGCAGATCTCGGTCGCCCCGGCCGCCCACGCCTCGTCGACCCGGTCGCCCACCTGGCTCATCGAGAGCGTGTAGGCGTCGGCGTCGGTGCGCCGCTGGGCGAACGCGCAGAACCGGCAGCCGGTGTAGCAGACGTTGGTGAAGTTGATGTTCCGGTTGACGACGTAGGTGACGTCGTCGCCGTTGACGTCGGCCCGGACCGCATCGGCGAGCGCGCAGAGGTTCTCGAGGTCCGTGCCGTCGGCACCCAGCAGCGCCAGGTACTCCGCGTCGGAGAGCCCCGCCGGGTCCTGCTCGGCGTGCAGCAGCGCCGCCAGCACCTCGCGGTCGCCGGCGGACAGCGCGGTGGACCGCCCGTCGCGGGCCGACGTCGTCCGGTCGCGGAGCTCGGACCAGTCGCCGTAGACGGCGTCGAAGTCGCTGCGCCGGTCGGCCGTCCGCCCGACGGTGTCGACCTCGACGTGCAGGTCGACCCGGCCCGAGGAGATCCACGCCTCGTCCGGCTCCTGCCAGGGCAGCCCGACCGGGATGCGCCCCTCGACCGCCAGCCCGTCGGGGCCGGCGAGCGCGGTGACGTGCGGGCGCACCCGCGGGTCCAGCCACGGCTCGGGCTGCAGGACGTAGGGGGGCTGGGCGGCCAGCCGCTCGCGCAGCTCGAACCCCGCGTAGTCGGAGAGCTTGGCCAGCTCCTCCAGGTTCGGCCACGGCCGCTCGGGGTTGACGTGGTCCGGGGTCAGCGGCGAGACGCCGCCCCAGTCGTCCACCCCGGCGCGGAGCAGCAGCCCGAGCTCGGTGGAGTCGCTCAGGTTCGGCGGCGCCTGCACCCGCGCCTTCGGGCCCAGCAGCAGCCGGGTGACGGCGACGGCGGCCACGTACTCCTGCAGCTCCAGGTCCTCGTGGGCCTGCATGGCGGTGCGGGGCTTGGCGCGGAAGTTCTGGACGATGACCTCCTGCACGTGGCCGTGCCGCTGCGCGGTGGCGCGGATCTGCAGGACGGCGTCGACCCGCTCGGCGTAGTCCTCGCCGATGCCCAGCAGCACGCCGGTGGTGAAGGGGACGGCGGAGCGCCCGGCGTCCTCCAGCACGCGGAGCCGGAGCGCGGGCTCCTTGTCGGGGCTGCCGAAGTGCGGGCCGCCGGGCTGCGACCACAGCCGGGTCGCCGTCGTCTCCAGCATCATCCCCATGGACGCGGCCACCGGCTTCAGCCGCTGGATCTCCTCCCACGAGAGGACCCCGGGGTTGAGGTGGGGCAGCAGCCCGGTCTCCTCCAGCACCCGGATCGCCATCGCGCGCAGGTAGCCCAGCGTCGAGTCGAAGCCGTGCGCCTCGAGCCACTCGCGGGCGACCGGCCAGCGGTCCTCGGGGCGGTCGCCGAGGGTGAACAGCGCCTCCTTGCACCCCAGCGCGGCGCCGTCGCGGGCGATCTGCAGCACCTCGTCGGGGGAGAGGTAGGGCGGCTTGCCCTGCGCCCGCAGCTGCCCGGGCGTCGTCACGAAGGTGCAGTAGTGGCAGCGGTCGCGGCAGAGGTGGGTGAGCGGGATGAACACCTTGCGGCTGTAGGTCACGACGCCCGGCCGCCCGGCGCTCGCCAGCCCCGCGTCGCGGACGCGGCCGGCGGCGGTCAGCAGCCGGTCCAGCGGCTCGCCGTCGCCCAGGCCACGGGCGTGCAGCAGGGTCTCCGCCTCGGTCGCGTCCAGCGAGACGCCCCGTTCGGCGCGGACCAGGGCGCGGCGGACGGCGGACTCGGATGGTGCAGGCAGAGCGCTCATAGCGGGTCCGACGCTAGCCCGCGGAGCTGACGACCGGGCTCCCCGCCCCGTCGACGTGGCCGCGACTGCGCGCACATCGGGCTGTCGGCGGCCGCGGAGACCGCGTCTTCCGCGCCTCGGCGGCCTCGGCCCGACCGGCGCAGGGAAGGGCGGTGGAAGCTCGCTCTCTGCCCCGTCCCGGTGGGCAGAGAGCGAGCATGGCCGGACCCCCGGCCGTCCAGGCCCGGAGCCAGCGCACCGCGGCGGCTCAGATGTCGCGGCGCTGGAACGAGAGCGCGGTGAGCCCCCAGACCACGGCCACCCAGACGGCGGCCCAGAGCAGGTAGACCGGGGTCGGGGCGGCGTCGCTCAGGAAGGGGAAGCCGCCCTCGGGCCCCATCTGGATCAGCGCGCCCGGGTCCTGGAAGGCGTTCATCGCGCCCCGCCACAGGCCGTCGGTGGGCAGCAGCACCCGCGACACGGTGCCCACCCGCTCGACGCCCTCGTTGCCCAGCGCGCCGCCGATCCCGCCGACCACGCCGGCCACCCAGGTCGCCCCGAAGAGGCCCACCGCGACGATGCCCGACGCCATCGGGGAGATGACGCTGGAGAGCAGCAGGGCCAGGGTGAGCAGCACGACGGTCTCGGCCGCCAGCAGCGCGAGCCCGGCGGCGGGCGAGGGCGGCCAGTAGCCGACCACCCCGCGCACCACGAGCAGCTGGGCCAGCCCCGCCAGGACGACGTAACCGCAGCCGAACGCCAGCAGGCCCAGCCACTTGCCCAGCAGCACCGACGACCGGCGCACCGGGCGGGCGAGCACCGCCAGCGCCTGGCCCGACTCCACCTCCCCGGCGAGCGTGGGGCCGGCCAGGAACGCGGTGCCGATCGCGGCGACCAGGCTGAAGCCGAACATGATCAGGTTGAGCAGCAGCGACGCCACGAGGCGGGCCTCGCCACTGGTGAGCGTGCCGAGCTCGGTGTCCAGGCCGATCAGCCGCGAGAAGCCCCAGCCACTGAGCGCCAGCAGCACCACGGTGAGGGCCAGCAGCGCCCAGACGACCTTGCGCCGGGCGGCCTCGCGCAGGGTGAGCCCCGCGATGGTCAGCGCGATCACGGCGCCGCCTCCTCGTGGCGGAGGACGGCGAGCAGCCGCTCCTCGAGGCTAATCCGCACCGGCTCGACGGCGTGCACGCGTACGCCCAGGCCGACGAGGTCGCGCACCAGGTCGGGCACGGTGACGCCGTCGTCCTCCGACCCCAGCGCCACGGTGAACCAGTCTCCGCTGCGCGCCAGCGAGCCGGCCGCCCGCAGCCGCTCCTCGACCCGCTGGTCGACGTCGCCGAGGCGGAGCCGCACCTCCCGCTGACCGAGCAGCTCGGCGAGCGTCCCGGACGCGGCCACCTTGCCCTCGTCCAGGATGACCACCCGGTCGCACACCCGCTCGACCTCGCCGATCAGGTGCGAGTTGAGCAGGACGGCGACGCCGCGGGCCTTCAGGGAGAGCACGAGGTCGCGGACGTCGACCCGGCCGATCGGGTCCAGCGCGCTGGTCGGCTCGTCCAGGACCACCAGCTCCGGCCGGGCGACCAGCGCGACGGCGAGCCCGAGCCGCTGCTGCATGCCCTTGGAGAAGCCGCCGACGCGGTCACCGGTCCGCTCGCCCAGGCCGACCGTCGCCAGGCACTCCCGGCGCTCCGCGGGCGGGACGTCGGTGCGGGACAGCTTGACGTGCAGGTCCAGCACCTCGGCCGCGGTCAGCCACGGCTGGTAGCGGAACAGCTCGGGCAGGTAGCCGACGGCGCTGCGGGAGCGGGGGTCGGCGGACTCCCGGCCGAGCAGCAGCACCTCGCCGGCGTCCGGCCGCACGAGGCCGAGCAGCATCTTGATGACGCTGGTCTTCCCGGCGCCGTTGGGGCCGAGCAGCCCGACCACCTCGCCGCGACCGACGGTGAACGAGACGTCGTCCACGGCGGTCCGGCGTCCGTACCGCTTGCGCAGCCCTGAGCACCAGACCGCCGGGGACGGCGGCAGGTCGGTGAGCGTCGCGCCCGCCGTCCCCGCCGCCGTCGACCCGGAGCTCATGCCGGCGACCGTAGCGGCGTCAGCCGAGCTCACGGGCGACCGACAGCAGCTCGTCGGCGGAGAGCGTCCCGGCGACGCCGGTCATCACGCCGTCCTCGACCAACACCACGCCGGCGAACAGGCCGTTGCGGCTGGTCAGCACGGTCGCCTCGACACCGTCGACGTCCGCGGTGGAGGAGGTGACCAGCTCGGCCGGCACCGGCAGGGGCAGCGTCGCGCCGTCCGCGGAGAGGTCGCGGAGCTGTTCGGCGAGCCCGGCGGGCAGCCCCGGCAGCGACAGGAGGTAGTCGCGCACCGTCTCGAACGGCACCCCGGAGGACTCCACGCGCGGCGCACCGACCCGGGCCACGACCAGCGTCGGCACGCCGGTCGGCTGCGCCCACATGGCCGCGACGCCCGGCCCGGCCTGCAGGCGCAGCGAGCTGCCGTCGAGCCCGGCGGGCACCGGCGGCAGGTCCTCGCCCTCGGCGGCCGCCGCCTGCGCGGCCTTCTCGGCGGAGAAGGTGAAGGTGGCCTCGAGGACGCCCGCGGCCTGGTAGGTCGGGTCGCCGGTCACGCCCTCGGGCAGCTCGGCGACCCCGGGGACGTCCAGCCCGGTCCGCTCGCGCGCCGCCTCGGCGTCGGCCACCTGCTCGGGCTCCGGCGCGCGGACGACCTGCAGGTCGCCGTAGGCGGAGAGGTCGGGCACCTGCACGAGCTCGGTGGCGCTGACCTCCACCGGCTCGACCTGCTCGGTCGAGAAGATCGGCAGCCAGTCGTTGGCCGCGGCGACGCCGGCGCCGGTGAACAGCACCACCGCGCCCAGCGCGGCGACGGCAGGCCGGCGCACCGCGGTCCGCCAGCCACCGCGCCGCGCCACCGCCGGGCGGGCGGGCTCCGGCGCGGTGTCGGCGGCGGCCGCGGCCGAGAAGCGGGCCCAGGCGGCGTCGGTGTCGACGGCGACCGGCGGCCCCAGCGCGGAGCCGACCAGGTGGGCTTCGCTGCGGGCGCGCTCGAAGGCGGGGCGGCAGGTCGCGCAGGCGGCGACGTGGGTGCGGTCGGCGTCGGTCACGCCGGCCGGCTCGTCGACGAGACGGCGCAGGACGCCCTCACTCGGGTGACGCATGGCGGTTCAGCTCCTTGAGCAGCACGGATTCGGCGCGGCGCACGGTGGTGCCCACGCTCCCGGGGGACATGTCGAGGGCGGCGGCGACCTCGGCGTAGCTGAGGCCGCTGTGCCGCAGGACGAGCGCGGCCGCCTGCTTGTGCGGCAGCCGCCCGAGCGCCGCCCGCACGGAGCTGCGCTCCTCGCGGGTGATGACGTCCTCGGCGACGTCGGGGACGACGGTCGGGCCGCCGTCGCCGGCGATCTCCTCGCGGGCGCTGCGACGGCGGCCCGAGCGGAGCACGTTCAGCGCGGTGTGGGTCGCGGCGACGGCCAGCCAGCCGCCGGCCTCGTCGGCCGGCACGGTGGACCGACCGAAGGAGAGGAAGACCTCCTGGGCGACGTCCTCGGCCTGGTCCCGCGAGCCGAGCACCCGGGTGGCCACCGCGACGACCCGCGCGTAGTGGTCGCGGAAGACCTCCTCGAGGTCGGCCCGGACGCCGACCCGTGACCGTGGCATGCGCACGCCCCGATCAGTGCGGGGCCGGGCCGCGCCGCGCACCCCGGGCAGGGAGAGGGCCGCGGTGGCCGACGGCCGTATCAGGTCCACACCCGTACAGCACCGCCGGCGCCCGGGATGTGACAGCCGACGGCGAGAACTGCACCGCCGGTCTCACGGCCGCGCCGGCGACCGGCCCGGGGCGTCCAGGTACCGGCCGCGGTGGCGCAGCAGCGGGCGGGCGGTCGTGTCCTGCACCGCGGCGTCGTCGACGGCGAGCAGGGCCAGCACGTGGTCCCCGGCCTCGACCAGCCGCTCCAGCCGGCAGTCCAGCGCGGCCAGCCCGCCGGTCAGCACGATCGCCCCGCTGCCGGCCGCCCGCGTCCAAGGCACCGACTCCAGCAGGTGGCGGGCGCTGGGCCGGCCGGCGGAGGCGAACCGCGAGGCGACGATCGCGTGCTCGGCGGCGAGGACGGTCAGCGCGCAGGCCCCGACCGCCTCCAGCACCTCGGCCGGGTAGCCCTCGGCGCTCAGGCCGACGGCGACCAGCGGAGGGGAGGCGGAGACGCTCATGACCGAGCTGACCGTCGTCCCCACGTCGTCGATGTCGTCCCGCACGGTGAGCAGGCAGACGCCGGCGGCGTGCTGGGCCAGGGCGGCGGCGAACGCCGCGGGGTCGACCGGCATGGCGGCCAGTCCAGCACACCCCCCAGGATGGGCCGGTGACCGAAGCCGAGCGCACGTACGACGTCGTGGTCCTGGGAGCGGGGTCGACCGGGGAGAACGTCGCCGACGTCGTGGTGCGGGGCGGGCTGTCGGCGGTGCTCGTGGAGCCCGAGCTGGTGGGCGGCGAGTGCTCCTACTGGGCCTGCATGCCGAGCAAGACGCTGCTGCGCGGTACCGAGGTGCTCGCCGAGGCGCGGGCCGTGGACGGCGCGGCGCAGGCGGTCACCGGGGAGCAGGACGTGGCAGCCACCCTCGCCCGCCGCGACTCGTTCACCTCGCACTGGGACGACTCCGGCCAGGTGGAGTGGGTGCACGGCGCCGGCATCGACCTGCTGCGTGGCAGCGGCCGGCTCGACGGCGAGCGGACCGTCGTCGTCACCGCCGAGGACGGGACGACGACCCGGCTGACCGCGCGGCACGCCGTCGCCGTCTGCACCGGGTCGAAGGCCGCCCTACCGCCCGTCGACGGGCTGGCCGAGGTCGACCCGTGGGGGCCACGCGAGGCGACCAGCGCCAAGGGGGCGCCGGCCCGGCTGCTGGTGCTCGGCGGCGGCTACGTCGGCTGCGAGATGGCGACGGCGTGGCAGGCGCTCGGGTCGCGGGTGACGCTGCTCCAGCGCGGGGACCGGCTGCTGCCGGGGCTGGAGCCGCAGGCCGGCGACGCCATCGCGGCGTCGCTGCGGGACTCGGGCGTCGACGTGCGGCTGGACACGGAGGTCACCGCCGCCCGGCGGGACGGCACCGAGGTGGTGCTGACGACGGCGGACGGCGAGGTGCGCGGCGACGAGGTGCTGGTCGCCACGGGCCGCTCCGCCCGCACCGCCGACATCGGGGCGGAGACGGCGGGCCTGGAGCCGGGGGAGTACCTCCCGGTCGACGCGACGCTGCGGGTCGAGGGCATCCCGTGGCTCTACGGGGTGGGCGACGTCAACGGGCGCCGTCAGCTCACCCACATGGGCAAGTACGAGGCGCGTCAGGCCGGCGCGGCGATCGTCGCCCGGGCACGTGGTGAGCAGCTCGACACCTCGCCGTGGTCCCCGTTCGTCGCGACCGCGGACGACGTCGCGACGCCCTCGGTCGTGTTCACCTCGCCGCAGGTCGCCGCCGTCGGGCGCACCGCCGCGGAGGCCGCGGATGCCGGGTTGCCGCACCGCGTCGTCGAGTACCCGATCGGCAAGGTCTCCGGTGCCGCGGTCTTCGCCGACGGGTACACCGGTACGGCGATCGCGGTGGTGGACACCGAGCGGGAGGTGCTGCTGGGGGTGACCTTCGTCGGCCCCGCGGTCGCCGAGCTGCTGCACGCGGCGACGATCGCGGTGGTCGGGGAGGTGCCGATCGCGCGGCTGTGGCACGCCGTCCCCGCCTATCCGACGATCAGCGAGATCTGGCTGCGGCTGCTGGAGACCTACCGCGGCTGACCCCCCTCACCCCAGGCCCGTGGCCGCCGCCCCGTCCGCGTACGGCTGGGGTCGCGACCGCGGCGCACGGGCGGGCCCTCGCGGGACCTGACCCCGGCGACGGCCGCGCGGAGGTCCGTGCTGGAGTGGGCCGTGCAGTTCGACCGCTCCGCGCGTTCCCCCTGGCGCCGCTACATCGCTCTCGGCGACTCGTTCACGGAGGGGCTGAGCGACCCCGACCCCGAGCGCCCCGGCGAGTTCCGCGGCTGGGCCGACCGGCTGGCCGAGCACCTCGCGGCCGCCGCGCCCGGCGCCGACGTCGAGTACGCGAACCTGGCGATCCGCGGGCGGCTCCTGGCCCAGGTGCTCGCCGAGCAGGTGCCGGTGGCCCTGGAGGCGCAGCCGGACCTGGTCAGCCTGGTCGCCGGCGGGAACGACCTCATGCGCCCGGGCGCCGACCCCGACGAACTGGCCGCGCAGCTGGAGTCCGCGGTCGTCCGCTTCCGCGCCGCGGGGGCCGACGTGCTGCTGGCCACCACCGCCGACACCCGGAACACGCCGATCCTGCGCCGGCTGCGGGGGCGGATCGCCGTCTTCGACGCCAACCTGTGGTCGATCGCCGCGCGGCACGGCGCCGCCGTCCTGGACCAGTGGGGCGCGGCGTGGATCCAGGACTTCCGGCTGTGGGACTCCGACCGCATCCACCTCACGGGCGAGGGGCACCGGCGGATGGCGCTCGCCGCCGCCGCGGCGCTGGGGCTGCCCGGTGCCGACGGCGAGGACTGGCGCACCCCGCTCCCGCCGCAGCCGCCCCGCGAGCTGCGGGCGGCGCTGGCCGAGGAAGCCGCGTGGGTGCGCGGCTTCGTGGCGCCGTGGGTCGGCCGGCGGCTGCGCGGCCGCTCCTCCGGCGATGGCAGGGTCGCCAAGCGCCCCGTGCCCCTGGCTCTCCCTCGGAGGTGACGCGCTGGAACGGGTGACGTGCTGGAACGGCCCTCCTGCAGGGCCCCGCCGCGAGCGTGCGAGCAGTGGGGGGCAGGAGAGTCCTTCTACTGGTCGGGGTCGGCGAGGTCGTCGAAGAGCGAGCCGGCGCCGAACCGGCCGGTGTCGACCCGGTCGTGCCCCTCGGGGGTCGACGGCGGCCGCTGGCGGGGGAGCCCGAGGGGCGTGGGCGGCTCCGGCAGCAGCTCACCGGCGACGTCCTCGGCCGGGGCCTGGGTGACCTCGCCGATGAGCACCTCCGCCGGGCTGGGCAGGGGCGCGGGGCGGCCGAAGGCGTAGCCCTGGGCCATGGCGCAGCCGTGGTCGAGCAGCCAGGCGGCCTGGTCGAGGTCCTCGATGCCCTCGGCGATGACCTGCAGCCCCATGCCGCGCCCGAGCTGCAGCAGCCCGTGCACCAGCGCGGCGGTGGAGGGCTGGGTGACGACGTCGGCGACGAAGGACCGGTCGATCTTCACGGTGTGGATGGGGAGCCGGTGCAGCGCGGTGATCGCCGAGTACCCGGTGCCGAAGTCGTCGAGCGCGAGGGTCACGCCCTGGTCGGTGACGACGGCGACCGAGTGCAGCGTGGCCTCGGCGGCGAAGAGCGCCGTCGACTCGGTGATCTCCAGCTCCAGGCGCTGCGGCGGCAGCCCCGACTCCTCGAGCGCCGCGGCGACCAGTTCGCTGAAGCCGTCCTCGGCCAGGTGCCGGGCGGAGATGTTGACGTGCACCCGGAGGTCGTCGGCCCACGTGGCGGCGTCCAGGCACGCGCGGCGCAGCACCCAGGCGCCGAGCTTGGAGGTGAGCCGGTTGTTCTCGGCGACGTCCAGGAAGACGCCGGGCGGCAGCAGCCCGCGGGTCGGGTGCTGCCAGCGGATGAGCGCCTCGTAGCCCAGCAGCGTCTCGTCGGCCAGGTGCACGATCGGCTGGTAGAAGAGCCGCAGCTCGTCGTTGTCGAGCGCGTGGCGGAGCTCGGTCTCCAGCTGGAGCGCGTCCACGTCGCTGCGCGAGAGCGCCCCCTCGTGCACCTCGATGCGGGCGCGCTGGCCGTCGGCCTTCGCCTTGCTGAGCGCGCTCTGCGCCTGGCGGAGCAGGTCGTCGGGGGTCATGTCGGCGCCGAGGGTGAGCCCGACGCTCGCCGAGAGGGTGATCTCCCGGCCGTTCACCAGGAAGGGCTCGTCGAGCACGCCCAGCAGCCGGCCGGCCAGCGCGCGCAGCCCGTCCAGGTCCTCGACGTCCTCGGCGACCACCAGGAACTCGTCGGCGCCCAGGCGCACGGCGGTGTCCTCGACGCGGGTGCTCCACCGGAGCCGGTCCGCGAACTGGCTGAGCAGCAGGTCGCCGGCCTCGTGGCCGAGGGCGTCGTTGACCGCCTGGAAGCGGTCGATGTTGAGGTGCACCAGGCCGACCTGCAGGCCCCGGCGGCGGGAGAGGGCGACGGCGTGGCGCAGCCTGTCGGTGAGCGCGCGGCGGTTGGGCAGCCCGGTGAGCGGGTCCATGAACGCGCGGCGGACGGCGTCCTCCTCGGCGCGGCGGCGGTCGGTGACGTCGACCAGCGACAGGACGACGAACTGCGGCGTCCCGTTGTTCTGCCGCACCACCTCGTGGGACTGCACCACCCACAGCTCCGTGCCGTCGGAGCGGCGCAGCCGGCGCTCGCCGTCCAGCAGCAGGTTCGGGTCGAGCGCCGGCTCGTCCGGCGCCGGCTCCAGGCCGAGGTCGCCCACCGGTGGGTCGTCGGGGTGGGCCAGCAGGTCGACGTGCCGGCCGGCCAGGCTCTCGGCGGTGCGGCCGGTGAGGGCGCACATCCGCGGATTGGCCACCAGCACGTGACCGTCGAGGTCGACCAGGGCCTTGGCGATCGGTGCGCTGAGGAACAGGGCCTGGAACAGCTGGCCCCGGTCGGCGAGCAGCGTGTCGATCGCCCGCAAGCGCTGCCCGGCGCCACCGCCGGGCGTGCCCGGGGAGCGGGGCATCTCGGGTGCGGGGAGGCTCACCGGCACAGCGTCACGCATCGCAGGCGAGAAGTGACGGAAGCCGTTCACGGAGAGTCGTGATCGCCCCGTCACACTCCGTCGCACCGGGTCACACCCGTCCCACCGGTCGCGCGCGTTCCGCGGACCTGCCATGCGCGGTGGGAATCCGGGCCGCCCCCCTCGCGCTGCTGGGGCAGACATCGACGAAAGGACCCAGTCGTGGACAAGCGGATCGGCTTCCTGTCCTTCGGCCACTGGCAGCCCATCCCGGGCTCGCAGGTGCGCACCGGGCGGGACGCCCTCGTGCAGAGCGTGGAGCTCGCGGTGGCCGCCGAGGAGCTGGGGCTCGACGGGGCCTACGTGCGGGTGCACCACTTCGCCCGGCAGCTCTCCTCGCCGTTCCCGCTGCTGGCCGCGATGGCGGCCCGCACCCGGCGGATCGAGCTCGGCACCGGCGTGATCGACATGCGCTACGAGAACCCGCTCTACATGGCCGAGGAGGCGGCGGCGACCGACCTGCTCGCCGACGGGCGGCTGCAGCTGGGCGTGAGCCGTGGGTCGCCGGAGACGGCGCTGCGCGGCTCGGAGGCGTTCGGCTACGTGCCCGGCGAGGGCAGCAGCGACGCCGAGCTGGCGCGGCAGAAGACGGCACTGTTCCTGGCGGCGGTCTCCGGGCAGCCGGTGGTCGACGCCGACCCGCGCATGACCGGCGGGGCGTCCGGTCGGCTGGCGGTGCAGCCGCAGTCGCCGGGGCTGGCCGAACGCATCTGGTGGGGCTCGGGCACCCGGGCCACGGCGGAGTGGACGGCGCGGCAGGGGCTGAACCTGATGAGCTCCACGCTGCTGGTGGAGGACACCGGCGTGCCGTTCGACGAGCTGCAGGCCGAGCAGATCGCGCGCTACCGCGCCGCCTGGGCCGAGGCGGGGTGGGAGCGGGAGCCGCGGGTGTCGGTGAGCCGGAGCGTGCTCCCGATCACCAGCGACCTCGACCGGCAGTACTTCGGCAGCGGCCGGGACGGCGAGGACCAGGTGGGCATCCTCGAGGGGGTGCGGGCGCGCTTCGGCAAGAGCTACACCGGTGAGCCCGACGTCCTCGCCGAGGAGCTGGCCAAGGACGCCGCCGTCCGGGAGGCCGACAGCCTGCTGCTCACCGTGCCCAACATGCTGGGTGTCGAGTACAACGCGCACCTGCTGCGGACGATCGTCGAGCACGTCGCCCCCGCGATCGGCTGGGTGCACCCGGACCAGCGCGCCGCCTGAGAAAGGACCCCGTCCTCCCCGCCCTTCGCAGGCTCGGGGCGGTCCCCTGGACGGGGCCGCTGGCGGCGGGCGGGTCAGCGGAGGTCGAAGCCCAGGTCGAGCACCGGCGCGCTGTGGGTGAGCGCGCCGACCGCCAGGTAGTCGACACCGGTCGCCGCGACCTCGGCGGCCCGCTCCAGCGAGAGGCCGCCGCTGGCCTCCAGCCGCACGCCGGTCCCGCGCACCAGCTCGACGGCGGCGCGGGTGTCGGCGAGGGGGAAGTTGTCGAGCAGCACCAGTTCGACGCCGGCCGCGACCGCCTCGCGCACCTGGTCGAGGGTGTCGCACTCGACCTCGAGCGGGATGCCCGGCGCCGCCCCCCGCACCGCCTCCACGGCCGCGGTGATGCCACCGGCCGCGGCGACGTGGTTGTCCTTGACCAGCGCGGCGTCGCCGAGCGCCATGCGGTGGTTGACCCCGCCGCCGCAGCGCACGGCGTACTTCTCCAGCGCCCGCAGGCCCGGGATCGTCTTGCGGGTGTCGCGGATCGCCGCGTCCGTACCCGCGAGGGCGTCCACCCAGCGCCGGGTCAGGGTGGCGACGCCGGAGAGATGCCCGACGAGGTTCAGCGCCGTCCGCTCCGCCGTGAGCAGTGACCGGGTGGGCCCGGCGGCGGTGAGCACGGGCGCGTTCGTGCGGGCGGCCATGCCGTCGGCCGCGTGCAGCGTCACCTCGACGTCGTCACCGCCCACGATGGCGAACACCGCGGCGGCCACCGGGACGCCGGCCAGCACGCCCGGCGAGCGGGGCACCACGTCGCCGGTGGCGCGGGCGCCGGCGGGGACGGTGGCGGTGGTGGTGACGTCGGGGCCGAGCGCGAGGTCCTCGTCGAGGGCGCGGCGGATCACCCGCTCGACGGCCTCGGGCTCCAGGCCGCCGTCGCGGAGGACGTCGGCGAGCTCCGGTCGGAGCGGGCGCCACCCGGTCATGCCACTCCCTGGGTCTGGTGGGCCGCGGTCAGCGGCTCGGTGCGGGTGTGCAGGTGGCCGGCGCCGTCGATGCGGTGGACCAGCCGCACCTGCCACTCGGGCCGCGTGCCGGGGGCGTCGGCCCGCCGGTGGCAGCCGCGGCTCTCCGGGCGGGCGAGCGCGGCCGTGGCCAGCAGCGTCGCGACGGTGTGCGCCGCCGTCGCCTCGACCGCGGCCAGGTCCAGCTCGTCGGTCCGGGGGGTCGCGGCGAGCACTCGGGCCAGCTCGGTGAGGCCGGCGGCGGTGCGCAGCACGCCGGCGTGCCGGCTGGTGGCGACGCCGATCGCCGCGCGCGCGGTGGGGTCGACGGCGCCGGCGGCGAGGGTCCGGGCGGCGACGGGCTCGGCCGGATCGCCGCCGGGCAGCGTCGCGTCCAGCAGCGCGGCGCAGCGGCGGGCGGCGACCAGCCCCTCGGTGATCGAGTTGGACGCCAGCCGGTTGGCCCCGTGCACGCCGGTGCAGGCGACCTCGCCGACGGCGGACAACCCGGGGACGCCGGTGCGCCCGTCCAGGTCGGCGAGCACCCCGCCGCAGGTGTAGTGCGCGCCGGGTGCCACCAGCACGGGCTGGGTGACCGGGTCGACGCCGGCCTCCCGGCAGGCGCGGAGGATGCCGGGGAAGCGGCGCTCGAGGAACTCCGCGCCCAGGTGGGTCGCGTCCAGGAGGACGTGGTCCTCGCCGCTCGCGGCCAGGTGCGCGGCGATGGTGGCGGAGACGACGTCGCGCGGGGCGAGGTCGGCCAGCGGGTGCGCGCCGGCCATGACCCGCCGTCCGGCGCGGTCGACCAGGACCGCGCCCTCACCGCGCACGGCCTCGGAGACGAGCACCTGCTGCCCCGCGGCGCCCGGCCCCTGCCAGAGCACGGTCGGGTGGAACTGCACCATCTCGACGTCGGCGACCTCGGCGCCGGCGCGCAGTGCGAGCGCCAGCCCGTCGCCGGTCGTGCCGGCGGGGCTGGTGGCGGCGGCGTACGCCTGGCCGTAGCCGCCGGTCGCCAGGACGACGGCGTGCGCGCGCAGGTCCCCGGCGTCGGTCAGGGCGCCGCCGGCGCAGACCCGCGCGACCCGCAGGCCCACGACCGTCCCGTCGGCGGCGCGCAGCGCGTCCAGGGCGAGGGTGTGCTCGAGGACCTCGACGCCGGCCGCGCCCAGCGCATCCACCAGCGTGCGGGTGACCTCGGCGCCGCTGGCGTCACCGCCGGCGTGCACGATCCGGTCGCGGCTGTGCCCTCCCTCGCGGGTCAGCGCCGGGCGGCCGTCGCGGCTCAGGTCGAGCCGCGCGCCGAGGTCCATCAGCAGCGCGATCGCGGCCGGCGCCTCCGCGACGAGCGTGGCCACGGCGGCCGGGTCGCAGAGCCCGGCGCCCGCGGTCAGGGTGTCCGCCAGGTGCAGCGCGGCGTCGTCGTCGGCACCGAGGACAGCGGCCAGGCCGCCCTGGGCCCACCGGGTGCTCCCGTCGCCGAGCGCGCCCTTCGTGACGACGGTGACCCGCCGCCCGGCGTCGGCCAGCGCGAGCGCGGTCATCAGCCCGGCTGCGCCGCTGCCCACGACGACGGCGTCGGTGACGGCGGTCCAGCCGGCCTCCGGCAGCGGGAGCGCGGGGACGACGGCGGGGGCGACCGGCGCGGTGCGGCGGGGCCCCACGGTCACTCGCCGACCAGCGAGGGGGTGCCGAGGGCGATCATCGCCTCGACCGCCGACCGGGCGCGGGCGGCGACCTCGGGGTCGACGGTGACCTCGTCGCGGCCCTCGCGCAGGGCGCGCAGCAGCTTCTCCGGCGTCGACATCTTCATGTAAGGGCACTCGGCGCGCGGGTTCACCGCCTCGAAGGCGGCAGCGGGGTTGGCCTGGCGGAGCTGGTGCAGCATGCCGATCTCGGTGGCGACCAGCACCCGCTTCGCCGTGGTCCGCCGGGCCTGGTCGAGCATCGCGCCGGTGGAGAGGACGTGCACCCGGTCCGAGGGCAGGTCGCCCTGGCCGACCATCCACAGCGCGCTGGTGGCGCAGCCGCACTCGGGGTGCACGAGCACCTCGGCGTCGGGGGCGTCCTCGATGCTCTGCCGCAGATCGGTGGGGGAGATGCCGGCGTGCACGTGGCACTCACCCATCCAGATGCGCATGTTCCGCCGCCCGGTGACCCGCTGGACGTGGGCGCCGAGGAACTGGTCGGGGAGGAACAGCACCTCCCGGTCGGCGGGGATCGACTCGACCACCTCGACCGCGTTGGAGGAGGTGCAGCAGATGTCGGTCTCGGCCTTCACCTCGGCGGTGGTGTTGACGTAGGAGACGACGGCGGCGCCGGGGTGCTCCGCCTTCCACGCGCGCAGCTGATCGGCGGTGATCGTGTCGGCCAGCGAGCAGCCGGCGGCGGCGTCGGGCACGAGGACTGTCTTCTCCGGGCTGAGGATCTTCGCCGTCTCGGCCATGAAGTGGACGCCGGCGAAGACGATCGTGCCGGCGGTGCTGGCCGCGGCGATGCGGGAGAGCGCGAGCGAGTCGCCCACGTGGTCGGCGACGTCCTGGATCTGCGCGGCCTGGTAGTTGTGCGCCAGGACGACGGCGTCCCGCTCGGCGGCCAGCCGGCGCACCTCGTCGCGCCAGTCCTGCCACTGCTCCGGCGTCCACTGCGCGCTGGTGGGGGCGGAGAGCGTTGCGGTCACCGGGACCTCCGGAGGAGTGGGTTTCTTACTGTGAGGCGAAAACCTGTGCCCGGAAACCTAGCATGGATTCCGTGACGTCCGTGTGGTCCTCGCCCGAGCGGCCGGCCTTCCCGCACCAGGCCCTCGCGGTGGTGCTGCAGGTCCGGTCCGCCCGGCTGCACGTGATGCTCTGGCGGCGCGCCAAGGAGCCCTTCGCCGGGGCGTGGGCGCTCCCGGGCGGGCCGCTCCTGGCCGACGAGACCCTCGGCGCCTCCGTGGGCCGGCAGCTGGCCTCGAAGGTCGAGGTCGCCCAGCTCGCGCACCTGGAGCAGCTCGAGACCCGCAGCGATCCGCACCGCGACCCGCGCAGCCGGACCGTGGCGACCGCCTACCTGGGCCTGGTCCCGGGTGACCTGGACCCGGTGCTGCCCGAGGACACCGCCTGGCACCCGGTCGACGCGCTGCCGGAGACCGCGTTCGACCACGGCTCGATCGTCGGGTCGGGGCTGGAGCGGCTGCGCGCGAAGCTCTCGTACACGAACGTCGCCTTCGCGCTGGCCCCGCCGACGTTCTCGATCGCCGAGCTGCGCGAGGTCTACGTCGCCGCGCTCGGCTACGAGGTGACCGCCACCAACCTGCAGCGCGTCCTGCTGCGGCGCGGCGTGCTGGAGGCGACCGGTGAGCTGGCGGCGCCCGGCCGCGCGGGCGGCCGGCCGGCAGCGCTCTACCGCTTCGTCACCACGACCCTCGAGGTGACCGACCCCTTCGCCGTCCTGAAGCCCCCGGTCGCGCGCTGACGGCACCGCGGCCGAGCGCTTGCCTGTGCCACAGCGCGTCCGACGGCGGCAGAGCCGTGATCACGAACGGGTGAACCTCGGGCGGGCCGGTTTGGCGGGGACGCCGAGGTGGCTATTCGCCGCCTCGACTGCAGACCGCAGACTGCAGGAACCGAACGGAGACGCGCGTGCTCATCCTTGGCCTGATCCTGCTCTTGCTCGGCTTCGTCCTGGACATCTCGATCCTCTGGACCATCGGGATCATCCTCCTCGTCGTGGGAGCCGTCCTCTACGTCCTCGGCGCCACCGGACGTGCGGTCGGAGGGCGGAAACACTACTTCTGACCTCCGCGGTGCAGGGCTCCCCATGGAGACCCGTACCGGCGACACGGCGGGACGGCGAACCCCCGGCTGCACCGAGCGGCCGGGGGTTCGCCGTCGTCCGGCGCCCGGCGCTCCGCCGCCGACCGCGCGGCCGCCCTCGGTCACCGCCGGCCGGGTCACTCGCCGGTGGCCCCGTCCAGCGCCTCCCGGATCAGGTCCGCGTGGCCGTTGTGCCGGGCGTACTCCTCGACCAGGTGCAGGAGGATCCAGCGCAGCGAGAAGGTGTCGTCGCGGCCCCACGGCCGGTCCTCGGTGTCCAGGGGCAACCGGCGGGCGACCTCGCCGACAGCGTCGGCCGCTGCCCGCCACGTCGTCCATGCCGCGGTCACGTCGTCGGCGGTGACGGTGGTCGGGTCGACGCCGAACTGCTCCTCGTGGTCCCGGACCACCCCGGGCCAGAGGTCGAGGGGCAGCCCGCCGAAGCCGACGAGCCAGCCGGTCTCCACCGCCGCGAGGTGGCGCACCATGCCCAGCAGCGTGAGCCCCGACGTGGGTACGGCGCGCGTGGCCAGTTGCTGCGGGGTGAGGTCGGCGCACTTCCACTGCAGCGTCTGCCGGTGGAACTCCAGGAAGCTCGTCAGCAGCGTCGCCTCGTCACCGGTCAGCGGTGGCTCGGTGCGGTGGTCGGCAGGTGTCATCGGGACCTCTCCTAGGGGGTCGAGGCGCGGGTGGGCTCCGTCGCCGCGCATCCTGCGGCACGGGGGCGACGACCCGGGTGCTGGTCGCCTCGGCGGTCAGCCACCCACGGGCCCTGAGCGCGGACCGCTCGCCCGGCGGCGGAACCACGCCGAGCTCAGGACGGTCACCGTTCGACCACGTCGGTCCTCGCGGTGCGCCGCTGCTTCCGCACCAGGAAGGTGGCCAGGCCCAGGTTCGCGACGGCCAGCAGGACGAAGAGCACCGTCGCGAACGTGCCGCCGGACGTGCCCCACCCGCCGACGGCGAGCACCGCCCACATCGTGCCGAGGACGAAGTACAACGTCGGGCTCGGGCGTCTGGCGGATCTGTCCACGTGCTTTTCGTAGGTCACGCACCGCGCGAGGGCAAGGGGTCGCCAGCGATCGGCGCGCCGGCTCGCCTCGCCTCGGCAGAGCCGAGTGACGCCGAGGGTCAGGGCGTCACGCGGGCACCGGCCCCATCCCGAACGGGTGGACGTGGCTCAGGGGATGGCCTGTGCAGCCGCAGACGGCGGCGGCGACCAGGCATCGCCCTGCCCGGGGCGGGGCACAGGGATCAACCCGATCCGGACCGCCGGTGGAACGAGCCCCTGGGCCGCCCGCAGCAGGGAGGCTCGACGGCGCGCCCGGCAGGACTCGAACCTGCGGCCAAGTGCTTAGAAGGCACCTGCTCTATCCGCTGAGCTACGGGCGCTCGGACGCCGATCATCGCACCGCCCGCCGAGGTGGTGACGGCGGTGGGCGCCGGCGTCGTCCACAGGGGGGAGCCGAGTCCACAGTTCCCGGGACGACCTCCCCGTCGCCGGGCACGGCGGCCAGGGTCGACGGCACACCGGCAGCGCGCCGGTCGCGCCGTCCGGCGCAGCACCCCCGAGGAGCACCGTGAACGACACCATCGTCACCGTCGTCGGCAACGTCGCCGACGACCCGCGCCGCAAGGTCACGCAGAACGGCGCGGTGACCAACTTCCGCATGGCCTCCACCGCGCGCCGGTTCGACGCCGGCCTCGGGCAGTACGTCGACTCCGGCACCTTCTGGATCGACGTCGAGTGCTGGAACGGCCTCAGCGGCAACGTCGCCGGGTCGATCAGCAAGGGCGACCCGGTGATCGTCCAGGGCGCCCTGACCACGCACAGCTGGGAGTCGGACAACGGACCGCGGAGCAAGCCGCAGATCCGGGCGTACGCCGTCGGCCCGAACCTCGCCAAGGGCATGGCGGTGTTCAAGCGCGACCGGTCCGGTCGGGCGCCCGATGCGGCCGCGGGGAACACCCCCGGCTCCCCCGCCGAGCCCGGCCACGACACCGAGCCCGACGCCCCCGTGGCCGGGTGGGACTACGTGGGGGAGGGTGCGGCGTTGTCCTCCGTGGACGGCCCCGATCCCTCGCAGGAGTCCGCGCACGCCTAGTTGCCCGGGCTGGGAGGATCGGAGGCGAGAACGTACGGGGTGGGGTCGCGACCCGCGGCCCCGCCCCCGCTCGCGAGACGACGGAAGGCTCGAATAGCCAGTGGCTCAGTACATCTACACGATGGTCCGCGCGCGCAAGGCGCACGGCGACAAGGTGATCCTCGACAACGTCACCCTGTCGTTCCTGCCCGGCGCGAAGATCGGCGTCGTCGGCCCCAACGGCGCCGGCAAGTCGACCGTGCTGCAGATCATGGCCGGTCTGCAGCAGCCCTCCAACGGTGACGCGACGCTCGCGCCCGGCGCGACGGTCGGCATCCTGCTGCAGGAGCCGCCGCTGAACGAGGAGCTCGACGTCCGCGGCAACGTGGAGGAGGCGGTGAAGCCGCTCC
Source organism: Blastococcus sp. SYSU DS0541 (assembly GCF_054050875.1). Lineage (NCBI taxonomy): Bacteria > Bacillati > Actinomycetota > Actinomycetes > Geodermatophilales > Geodermatophilaceae > Blastococcus > Blastococcus sp. SYSU DS0541. Next base: position 109,929 of record NZ_JBJHAD010000013.1, read on the forward strand.
GCGACGCACTGCGCCGCTTCGAGGAGGTCAGCGCGGCGATGGGTGAGCCCGACGCCGACTTCGACGCGCTGATGGCCGAGCAGGGCGAGCTCATGGAGGTCATCGAGAACGCCGACGGCTGGGAGCTCGACGCCCGCATCGAGCAGGCGATGGATGCGCTGCGCTGCCCGCCCGGCGACGCCGACGTGACCGTCCTCTCCGGTGGTGAGCGCCGCCGCGTCGCGCTGTGCCGCCTGCTGCTCGAGGCGCCCGACCTGCTGCTGCTCGACGAGCCGACCAACCACCTCGACGCCGAAAGCGTCGCGTGGCTGGAGCAGCACCTGGAGAAGTACGCCGGCACCGTCGTCGCCGTCACCCACGACCGGTACTTCCTCGACAACGTGGCCCAGTGGATCCTCGAGCTCGACCGCGGCCGCGCCTACCCCTACGAGGGCAACTACTCGACCTACCTCGAGACGAAGGCCGCCCGCCTCCAGGTCGAGGGCGCCAAGGACGCCAAGCGCCAGAAGCGCCTCAAGGAGGAGCTGGAGTGGGTCCGCTCCGGCGCCAAGGCCCGCCAGGCCAAGAGCAAGGCCCGCCTGGCCCGCTACGAGGAGATGGCCGCGGAGGCCGAGAAGTTCCGCAAGCTGGACTTCGAGGAGATCCAGATCCCGCCGGGCCCGCGCCTGGGCAGCGTCGTCGTCGAGACCAAGAACCTGACCAAGGGCTTCGGCGATCGGGTGCTCATCGACGACCTCTCCTTCACGCTGCCCCGCAACGGCATCGTCGGCGTCGTCGGCCCGAACGGGGTCGGCAAGACCACGCTGTTCAAGATGCTGGTCGGCGAGGAGAAGCCGGACGACGGCGAGATCAAGGTCGGCGAGACCGTCCAGCTCTCCTACGTCGAGCAGAGCCGCGGTGGGATCGACCCGAAGAAGACGCTGTGGGAGGTCGTCTCCGACGGTCTCGACCACATCAAGGTCGGCAACGTCGAGATGCCCTCGCGCGCCTACGTCGCCGCGTTCGGCTTCAAGGGCCCGGACCAGCAGAAGCCGGCGGGCGTGCTCTCCGGTGGTGAGCGCAACCGGCTGAACCTCGCGCTGACCCTGAAGCAGGGCGGCAACCTGCTGCTGCTCGACGAGCCCACCAACGACCTCGACACCGAGACGCTCACCAGCCTCGAGGGCGCGCTGCTGGAGTTCCCCGGCTGCGCCGTCGTCGTCAGCCACGACCGGTGGTTCCTCGACCGCGTGGCGACGCACATCCTCGCCTACGAGGGCGACTCGAAGTGGTTCTGGTTCGAGGGCAACTTCGCCGACTACGAGAAGAACAAGGTGGAGCGGCTCGGCCCCGACGCGGCTCGACCGCACCGCGCCACCTACCGCAAGCTCAGCCGCGACTGAAGAAGGACTCCTTCGCCCCCCACCGCTCGCAGGCTCGCGGCGGGGCCCTGCGAAGGAGCCGTTCCCTCGACTCGCCTACGGCCGGTCCGGAGCACCTGCTCCGGGCCGGCCGTCGGCGTCTCCGGCCGGGATCGGGTCGACCGGTCCGGCGACCCCTGGTCCGGCGGGCCCGGCTTCCCTAGGGTCGCGCCACCTCGTCGTGCAGCGGCACGACCGCGACCGCACCGGAGCGCGCATGAGCCTGATGAGCATGGCCCGCGCCGAACGCGAGGACCTGCGCGCCCTCCTGACCGGCCTCACCGCCGAGCAGTGGGCCGCCCCCTCGCTGTGCGAGGGCTGGTCGGTGCGGGACGTGGTGGCGCACGTGCTCAGCTACGACGAGCTCGGTCCGCGCGAACTGGCCCGGCGGTTCACCCGCGGCCGGTTCACGGTGGACCGCACGAACGCCGTGGGGCTGAGCGAGTACGGGACGCGGACCCCCGCCGAGCTCCTCGCGCTCCTCGACGACCACCTCACGCCCGCCGGGCTGACCGCCGGGCTGGGCGGAGCGATCGCGCTGACCGACGGGATGATCCACCAGCAGGACATCCGGCGCCCCCTCGGCCTGCCCCGGCAGATCCCGGCCGAACGACTCGTGCCGGCGCTGCGCACCGCGCTGTTCTCCCCGACCCTGCTGGGCGCGGTCCGCGTGCGCGGGGTGCGGCTGGTGGCCACCGATCTGGACTGGGCCTTCGGGCGCGGTCCGGAGGTCGGCGGCACGGGAGAGGCGCTGCTCATGGCGGTGGCCGGCCGCCGGGGCGTCGTCGAGGAGCTCTCCGGACCCGGCCGGGAGCGGCTGGCCCGGCGCCTCCCCGGATGACGCCCGGCCCCGATGCCCGGCCGCCGGCGGGTCAGCCGAAACGTTCGACGAAGCGGCGCTGCCACGGCGTCTCCACCGCGCGGCGCCGGTACCCGCGGCGGACGTACTCCACGGCCTCCCCGGGCGGGACGCCGTCCAGGACGGCGAGGCAGGCCAGGGCCGTCCCGGTGCGCCCGGTTCCGCCCCGGCAGGCGACCTCGACCCGCCCCTCGGCGGCGCGGTCCAGCGCCGCCTCCAACGAGGTCCGCAGCTCGGCCGGATCGGCCGGCAGCCCGAAGTCCCGCCAGCGCACCCAGCGGCTCTCCCACGGGACGACCGGTGGGCGGCCGACCAGGTAGACGCCGAAGGTCGGATCCGGGCCGCGCGGGACCCGGCGCAGCCCCCGTCCCCGCACCCGCCGCCCCGACGGGAGCACCAGCACCCCCGGCTCGTCCGCGGCCCAGGACCCCACGCGGCCACGCTAGCCCGGGCGGACCACCGCCCCGGCGCCGCGCAGAGACGGGCGTAGGGCAGGGTGGCGGTGTGAGGCACACCGTGCACGTCCCCATGCGCTGGTCGGACATGGATGCCTACCAGCACATCAACAACGTCGCCTTCCTCGGCTACTTCGAGATGGCCCGCGTCAACCTCTTCTTCGAGCAGCCGACCCACGACGAGCGGACCGGCCTGCGGCGCGGGCTCGTCGTCGCCTCCCACGAGATCGCCTACAAGCGGTCGGTCGTCTACGACCGGGATCCGCTGGAGGTGCAGGTGTGGGTCGCCGGCGTGCGCGCGGCCGCCTTCACCTGCCACTACGAGCTCTTCGACCACGGGCAGCTCGCCGTCACCGGCAGCACCCTGCTCGTGCCGTTCGACTTCGGGCTGAACCGGCCGCGCCGCCTGACCGCGGAGGAGAAGGAGTTCCTCGCTCGCTGGAGCGACGAGCCGGCCGGCTGACCTGCGAAGGGGGCCGGCGGGCGGTAGCGCTCTGCCCCGCCGGGGTGGGCAGAGGGCGAGCGTGCGGGGACCGGGTGGTGGACCGGCCGACCCGCAGGACGACCGGGCCGAAAAAAGTGGTTCCCCGATCGCCGCGGCGGGGGCAGGGTGTTCCCCGCGGGGGCGGTCGGCCCGGCGCGCGGGCCCGGCCGGCACGGGCTCCCTCGTCCCCGGCCGGGGATGCGGGGGAGGCCGCCACCCAGCGGAAGGACCCCCGCCATGACCTCCACCGAATCGGCCACCCAGCCGCCCGCGCCGAGGATCCCCCCGGAACCCGGCGGGGGCACCGCGGACCTCGTCGAGCGGCTGTTCGCGGCGGTGCTGGCCACCCTCGACGTCCAGACCGCGTACCTCGGCGACCGGCTCGGCTACTACCGGGCGCTGGCCGACGGCGGGCCGCAGACCTCGGCCGAGCTGGCCGCCCGGTGCGGGACGGCCGAGCGGTACACCCGCGAGTGGCTCGAGCAGCAGGCCGTGACCGGCTTCCTCACCGCGACCGATCCCGCATCCGATCCCGGCGACCCACGGGCGCGCCGCTTCGCCCTGCCCGCCGCCGCGGTGGAGCCGTTCACCGACGAGCTCAGCCCGAACCACGTCCTCCCGCTGGCCCGGCTCCTCGTGGGCCTCGGCAAGCACGTGGACGCGCTGGCCGAGGCGCACCGCACCGGGGGCGGGGTGAGCTGGGCGGAACTGGGCGACGACGTCCGCGAGGCCCAGGCGGCGGCGAACCGGCCCCTGTTCCTGGGGGCGCTCGGGCGGGAGCACCTGCCCTCGCTGCCCGAGGTGGACCGCGCGCTGCGCGCCGGAGGCCGGGTCGCCGACGTCGGGTGCGGCGAGGGCTGGTCGGCCATCGGCATCGCCCTGGCGTACCCGACGGCGACCGTGGACGGCTACGACGTGGACGCCCCATCCATCGAGGCCGCGCGCCGGCACGCCGCCGAGTCCGGGGTGGGCGACCGGGCCCACTTCGAGGTCGCGGACGCCGCCACGGTCGGCCGGGACGGCACCTACGACCTCGTCACCGCCTTCGAGTGCATCCACGACCTGCCGCGGCCGGTCGACGTCCTCGCCGCCATGCGCCGGCTCGCCGGCGAGGACGGCTACGTGCTGGTCATGGACGAACGGGTGGCGGAGACCTTCGGCGCCCCGGGGGACGACGTCGAACGGCTCATGTACGGCTACAGCGTGCTGTGCTGCCTCGCCGACGGGCTCTCCTCCCAGCCCTCGGTCGGCACCGGCACCGTGATGCGCCCCGACGTGCTGCGCGGGTACGCCCGCCAGGCGGGCTTCGCCGACCTGGAGGTGCTCCCGATCGCCGACGACTTCTTCCGCTTCTACCGCCTCGTCGGCTGAGCGGACGACCGGGGAGGTCAGCCGTCGACGTGGCGGGGCACCGGCCGGCCGGCGCCGGTGGGTGCCCCCCGCCGGGCGGCCTCGTCCTCGGGCACGAGGCGCACGACGGCACCCTCGGTGATCACCGCGCCGCCGAAGACGGCCGCGTTGATGCCGCCGCGGTGCACCATCGCCTTGACCAGCTTGAGCCCGGTGAGCCGCTCCAGGTGCGTGCACGGCGGGCAGCGCTTCATCCCGAACAGCAGCGCGTCGCCCACGGCGAACCAGCGCCCCACCAGCGCGGGGAGGTCGATCCCGGTGGTGACGAGGTTGCGCCGGGTGTCCGCAGTGGTGAACGTGCCGCCCACCTCCTCCGCCACCGCCGCGACGTCGTCCCGGTCGATCAGCGTCAGCTGCTTCTCCAGCTCCGGGTACTGCGCCCAGGTCCCACCGCCCAGGGCGTAGCGGTCCCCCTCCAGCCCGGTCCCGGGCAGCAGCCGCGCCGAGGGGAGCCGGCGCAGCGGGGCCGCGGCCTCGGGCGTCGACCAGATCTCGAGCAGGGAACCAGCGTCCATCGCGGACCTCCGGGCTCAGGCGGCGGCGGGGGTGCGGCGCCCCCGGGCCGGGGGGACGTCGTCGGCGCCGCGGGCGTCGAGGGCCTCGCTCACCGTGTGCGCCATCTGCAGCAGCTGCACCAGCAGCGGGGTCACCGTGGTCCGGATGCCGCGGATCCCGCGCGCCGAGCCGCCCCGCGCGGCCTGGGCCTCCCGGATCCGCTCGGCCCGCTCGGCCAGCACGGGGATGAACCGCAGCGCCATCGAGACGACCAGCCCGATCCGCGCGGGCCGCACCCCGAGCACGCGCAGGGGCGCGCACAACCGCTCGATGACGGCCACCATCTCCGTCACCCGCGTCGTCGCCGTCACCACCGCGGCGGCCAGCACGAGGGCGAGCAGGCGCAGCACGGTCAGGGCCGCTGTCGGCAGGTCGCTGAACAGGGTGTGGAAGACGAGGAGGCCCGCCAGCCACCACCGCACCGTGCGGGCCTGCCGGCCCAGCACGGCTGCGGGCAGCCGGGCGACGCCGAGGCCGACCGCGACCACCCCGAGCAGGGCGGCGCCGACCACGGGCAGCGTGGGCACCGCGAACAGCAGCACGGCCAGCGCCGCGAGCGCCAGCAGCTTGCCCCCGGCGGGCACGCGGTGGACCGGGCTGCGCCGCGGCACGTAGAGGGCGAGGGTCATCGCCCCTCCATCAACGTGCGGTAGGCGGCGATCGCCGTGCGGGGCGCGGCGTCCTCGACGATCCGGCCGCCGTCGACGACGAGCACCCGGTCGAAGCCGTCGAGCAGGTCGAGCTGGTGGGTGACCACGACGACCTGCTGCTCCAACCCCTCGATGACCCGGGCGACCCGCCGCGCGTTGACCAGGTCCAGCAGTGTCGTCGGCTCGTCGAAGACGACACGGGCGGGGCGCATCACCAGCACGCCGGCGATCGCCAGCAGCTGCTTCTGGCCGCCGGAGAGCAGGTGCGCGGGGTGGTCGGCGTGCCCGGCGAGCCCGTACCGCGCCAGCACCTCGGCCACCCGTTCGGCCCGCTCGGCCGCCGGGACCCGCTGGTTCTCCAGCCCGTACGCCGCGTCCTCGGCGACGGTGGGGTGCACGATCTGGGCATCGGGGTCCTGGAACACGAAGCCGACGCGGCGGCGGACCTCGCGCACGGAGGTTCGGGTGTCGAGGCCGTCGACCAGCACCTCCCCGGACGTCGGGACGACCAACCCGTTGAGCAGCCGGGCGAAGGTGCTCTTCCCCGAGCCGTTCGCGCCGACGACGCCGACGCGGGCCTCGGTCAGGTGCAGGTCGACGTCGGTGAGAACCGGGCGGTCGCCGTAGCGGTGGGAGACCCCGCGCAGCTCGATCCCGCGGGCGGGATCGGCGACGGCGTCGGGCCGCGGCTCCGGCCGGCGGAACCTCACCGGGCGGCGACCTCCCGCTGCGGTCGCTCGATGACCGGGTAGCTGCGGCGCACCTGAGCGGCGATCGCCGCGGCGATGAAGGCCTTGACGGCGTCGCCGGGGAGGAACGGGAGGGCGCCGGACACGATCGCCTCGCCCAGCGACAGGTTGGCCACGGCGGCGAGCACGGGCACACCGATCAGGTAGACGACGACCATCCCGCCGACGACGTTGAACAGCACGCCCCAGGCGACGTTGTATCGGGCCCAGAAGCGCTCGGTGAGCCAGCCCGTGACGAACGCGGCCAGCGGCCAGCTGAACAGGTAGCCAGCGGTCGGGCCGGCGAACACGGCGAGGCCCCCCGTGCCGCTGGCCAGCAGCGGCAGGCCGATCGCCACCAGGACCAGGAACAGCAGGACGGCGAGGAAGCCGCGACGGGCGCCCAGCACGCTCCCGGCCAGCATCACGCCCAGGGTCTGCGCGGTGATGGGCACCGGTCCGATGGTGACCGCCGGCAAGGTCCCCAGCACAGCGATGACGGCCGCGAAGAGGGCGGTGTAGGCCAGGTCCCGGGTCTTCATGTCAGCTCCTGCGGTGCGCCGGTGGGGAGGCGTCGCCGGCCCGGCGTCACCTGCGGCAAGGTACCCGAGCGCCCGTGGGCGCCCGGAGGCCCGTCCGTCAGGCCTGCAGCCAGACCGCGGCGTCGTCGGGCACCTTCCCGTCGTCGACCGGGGTGCTGCTGAGCAGCACGCGGCCCTCGGGCAGCGGCACGGGCGCCCCGGACATGTTGACGAAGCAGGTCAGCCCGCCGGAGCGGCGGAAGGCGACGCAACGGTCGGGTGACTGCACCCATTCCAGGTCCTCGCCCCGGAACAGCGGGGACGAGGCGCGCAGGGCCAGCGCAGCTCGGTACAGCGACAGCATCGAACCGTCGTCCGCGCCCTGCGCCTCCGCGGTGAGTGCGCCCCACCCCTCGGGCATGGGCAGCCACGTCTCGGCCGCCGACGAGAAGCCGTAGGACGGTTCGTCGCCCGACCAGGGGACGGGGATGCGGCAGGCGTCCCTCCCGCGCTCGGCGCCGCCCGAGCGGAACCAGATGGGGTCCTGCAGCACCTCGTCGGGCAGGTCGACGTCCGGCATGCCCAGCTCGTCGCCGTTGTAGAGGTACGCCGCACCGGGCAGCGCCAGCTGCAGCAGCGCGGCCGCGCGGGCCCGCTGCGTGCCGAGCTCGCCGTCGCCGTAGCGGGTCACGTGCCGCGGTCGGTCGTGGTTGGACAGCACCCAGCAGGCCGGCGCCGGGGTGCCCTCCACCGCGGCGAGGGAGTGGGTGATCGCGTCGCGCAGGCCCTCGGGGGTCCAGTCGGCGGTGAGGAGCTTGAAGTTGAAGGCCAGCTGGAGCTCGTCCTCCCGCAGGTACTGGGCGAGCCGGTCGTCGTCGGAGACCCACACCTCCCCGACCGCCATCGTGCCGGGGTACTGGTCCAGCACCGCCCGGATCCGGCGGTGGACGACGTGCACGCCGTCCTGGTCGAACCGGTGGTCACCGGGACCGTGGTCGTCCAGCAGCCCGGTGTCGTCCATCGGCACCATGTCGGGCAGCCCGTCCGGCTTGGCCATGCCGTGCGCGACGTCGATGCGGAAGCCGTCCACCCCGCGGTCGAGCCAGAACCGGATCGTCTCCTCGAGGTCGGCGACGACCTCGGGGTTGGCGAAGTTCAGGTCCGGCTGCTCGGGGGCGAAGATGTGCAGGTACCACTGCCCGTCGGGCACGCGGGTCCACGCCGGGCCGCCGAACACCGACGGCCAGTTGTTCGGCGGCTCGCTGCCGTCCGGTCCGCGCCCGTCGCGGAACAGGTAGCGCGCCCGCTCCGCGGAGCCGGGGCCGGCGGCCAGCGCCGCCTGGAACCACTCGTGGTCGTGCGAGCTGTGGTTGGGCACCAGGTCCACGGTGACCCGGAGGCCGAGCGCGTGCGCCTCGGCCAGCATCGCGTCGAACTCCGCCAGGTCGCCGAAGACGGGCTCCACGTCCCGCGGATCGGCGACGTCGTAGCCGTGATCCGCCATGGGGGAGGGGTAGAACGGCGTGATCCAGAGGGCGTCGACGCCGAGGTCGCGCAGGTACGGCAGCCGCGACCGGATGCCGGCCAGGTCGCCGACGCCGTCACCGTTCCCGTCGGCGAAGCTGCGGATGTAGACCTGGTAGAAGACCGCCTCGCGCCACCAGTCGGCGCCGGACGTGCGGAAGGGGGACGGCTCGGTGCTCACCGGGCTCCTCTGGACGGGTACGTGCGGGGGTGAGGTGCGCGCCCGGGTCCCGGCGAGGGGACCGGCGCGGCGGGGGGCCGGCTCGTGCGTCGTCGCTCCGAGCGGCGGCGCTGCAAGCCTACGGTGACGTGCTCACCGGTTCTGCATGCTCCGGGCCGCCATCTCCAGGTAACCCCACAGCGTCGCGTCCTGCTCGGGCGGCAGCCCGAGGGAGTCCACGGCGTCGCGCATGTGGGTGAGCCAGGCGTCGCGCTCGACCGGGCCGATGGCGAACGGCGCATGGCGCATCCGCAGGCGGGGGTGCCCGCGCTGCTCGGAGTAGGTGGTCGGCCCGCCCCAGTACTGCTCGAGGAAGCCGCGCAGGCGCGCCTCGGCGCCCTCCCAGTCGTCCTGGGGGTACATCGGCTGCAGCACGGGGTCGGTGCGGACGGCGGCGTAGAACCGCTCCACCAACCGGCGGAAGGTCTCCGCGCCCCCGACCTCGTCGTAGAAGGTCCGCGCCGACGGCAGGGACCGCCTCGACTCGCTCATGCCCCGGATGCCCCCTCGGCCTCGATCGCGGCGTCCGCCCGGTTACGCGTCCGCCGATAGGCCCTCAGCGCCGGGGCGACCGCGATCATTCCGAGCGCGCCCGACAGCGCGACCACGACGGCGGGCCGGAGCCCCTCGGCGGCCAGGCCCGCGGCGAGGGCACCGATGCCCTGCACGCCGGCCAGCCCGCTGGCGGCGACGCCGAACGCGCGCCCGCGGTAGGCGCTGGGCACCGCCTGCACGAAGGCCACGTTGAGCGGGATCGACCAGGCCGCGCCGAGCCCGGAGAGGAACAGCATCCCGACCAGGACCCAGAACGGGACCGCGCCCGGCCCCATCGCCGCGGCGACCACGCCGCCGACGAGCACCGGCCCGAGGGAGAAGGCCACCAGCGGGACGACGAGCCGCTCGCGCCGCGCCGGCGGGACGAGGCGGGCGATCACCAGCCCGCCGATCGTGACGCCCAGCGGGTTGGCCGCCAGCAGCACGCCGACCGCCGTCGCACCCTGGCCGAGGGAGTCCACCAGCGGCGCGGCGATGCCCTCGGAGGCGTAGACGAAGCCGGTCGTCACCCACAGCACGCCGACGATCGCGAGCAGGCGGGGGCTGCGCCGGATGAAGCGCAGGCCCTCCGCGGTGTCCCGCCACAGCGATCCGGGGCTGCTACCTCCCTCGGACACCGGGGCGGGCCGCGGCTGGAGCCGGGCCCAGAGCCAGATCGCGGAGACGATGAAGGTGGCGGAGTCGATGAGCAGGGCGGCGGACGGGTTGAGGACGGCGACCAGCGCACCACCGGCCAGGAAGCCGCCCACCTGGGCCAGCTGCAGCGTGATGCCGGTGAGCGAGGTCGCGACGGCGTACCGGTCGCCGTCGAGGACGTCGGCCATGAGCGCCGAGCGCGCCGATTCGAACGGTGGCGCGCACAACCCCACGACGAAGAGCAGGGCCAGCAGGACCGGCAGCGGCATGCCCGGGATCGCCATCAGGGCTACCAGCACCGCTCGTGCGACGTCGGTGGCGATGAGCACCCGGTGGCGGGGCAGCCGGTCGGCGAACGCGGAGAGCAGCGGGCCGCCGAGCAGCCAGGGCAGGTGGCTGATCGCGAAGGTGAGCGCGGCGAGCAGGGGCGAGGAGGTGCGGTCGTAGACCAGCACCGTCAACGCCACCCGGGCGAGCTCGTCGCCGGCGGCGGAGAGCAGGTAGGTGCCGAACAGCGGCCGGAACTCCCCGACGGCGAAGACCTCGCGGAAGGTGGCCTGGCGGACGGTGCCGCCCTCGTCGCGGCCGTCCGGTGCGGCGGCGGTCACCGTGCTCCCGGCCCGGCGCAGTCGGCGGCGCGCGACGCGCCGTCGGCGGCCAGCACGGTCGGTGATCCGGTCATTACCGGAATCATTTCAGGCGGGAGCGGCGGAGTCTGCACCGCCGACCGCGCGTGTCCTCCCCGTGACACGGTGACCGGTCAACCGGTGAGCCCCGTGTGCGCGGCGAGGAAGGCCAGCTGGTCGGCGGCGAGCCCCACGGTGCGGCTGACCGCGCGGGCGCCGTGCCCGACCGAGGTCTCACGGCGCAGCACCACCGGGGCCTCCGCCGTCGTCGCGTGCTGCAGCGCGGCGGCCAGCTTCCGGCCGTGCAGGGGGTCGACCCGGGTGTCGGACTCGAACGTCGTGAACAGCACCGCCGGGTAGGCGGTCCCCTCCCGCACCGCGTGGTACGGCGAGTAGCCCAGCAGCCAGCCCAGCTCCTCCGGGTCGTCGGCGGTGCCGTACTCGTCGTTCCAGGTGCGCCCCAGGCCGAAGCGCTCGTAGCGGACCATGTCCAGCAGCGGGGCGCTGCAGACGACGGCGGCCGCGAGGTCGGGGCGCTGGGTCAGCGTGGCGCCGACCAGCAGACCGCCGTTCGACCCGCCCATCACGGCGAGCTGCGCGTGCGTCGTCCACCCCTCGGCCACGAGGTGTTCCCCAGCGGCGGCGAAGTCGTCGAACACGTTCTGCTTGCGCTCCCGCATGCCGGCGCGATGCCACTCCTCACCGTGCTCCGAGCCGCCGCGCAGGTTGGCCACCGCCCAGACCCCGCCCGCGGCGACCCAGGCCAGCGCCTGCGCCGTGTAGGCCGGGGTGAGCGAGACGTTGAACCCGCCGTAGCCGTACAGCACGGCCGGGCGGGGCCGGTCGGGCGCGCCGGTGCCGGAGAGGACGAAGAGGTGCACCGGCGTGCCGTCCTGCGACCGCGCGTGCGTCTCGACGACGGTCAGCTGCGGCACGTCCCCGGCGACGTCGGCGGACTCCCACGGCGCCAGGCGCTCCGGCACCGCCGCGTCCCAGCGCAGCACCGACGGCGGTGTCGCGTAGTCGGTGTGACCGACCCAGGCCGCGGTGCCGCCCTCGGGCGGGGCGCTCACCCCGGAGATGCTGCCCGGGCCGGGGGGCGCCACCTCGGAGATCCGGCCACCCCCGTCGCCCGCCCACAGGGAGAGCCGGTCGGTGGCGTCCACGGCGTGCACGGCCAGCACCTGCAGGGCGCCGTCCGGTGCGTCGACGAGCGCCGCGTCGGAGAGCACGGCGCCCTCCTGCTGCGGGACGACGTCGGTCCACGCCTCCGCTGCCCAGGTAGCCGGGTCCTCCGGGTCGGCGACCGCCAGCCGCCAGCGCGGGGCGCCGCGGTCGCTGAGCAGCCAGAGCCGCCCGTCCCGGGCCACCCAGGCCGCGGTCTGGGCGTCGACGCCGCGCTGCAGCTCCTGCAGGGCGCCGTCGCCGGACAGGTCGGCGAGCCAGACGTCGTCGCGGGGGGCGGTGCCGGCCGACGCCGAGACGACCAGCCACCGGCCGTCGGCGCTGGTGCGGAGGCCGTAGTAGTTCGTCGGGTCCAGGGCGGGTGGGTCGAAGGTGCCGCCGCGGACCAGCACGTCGCCCTCCACCGGGGCACCGACGCGGTGGCGCCAGACCCGGCGGTGGAACTGCTCCTCGCCCGCGGGCACCTGGTCGGGCGCGAGCCGGCGGACGTAGAACAGCTCCTCGCCGCCCGGCAGCCAGCCGACGGGGGAGTAGCGGCAGCGGTCGACCGGTCCGTCCAGCACCTTCCCCGTGGCGACGTCGAGGACGTACAGCCTCGACTCCTCGTCGCCCCCGGTGCTCACCTGGTAGGCGAGGCGGTCGCCCTCCCACGAGGGCGACCACGCGTCGAGCGTCGTCGTCCCCTCCGGGTCCAGCTCCATCGGGTCGACGAGCACCCGCACGGTCCCGTCTGCCTCGCGCACCCGCAGGACGGCGTGCTCCTGACCGGGGTCGCGCCGGGTGGAGAAGGCCCGCCCGCCGCGCCACACCGGCACCCCGACGGCGCCCGCCCGCACGAGCTCCCCGAGCCGCGCGGCGAACCGGTCGCGGGCGGGGAGGGCGGCGAGCACCTCGCCGGCCAGGCGGTCCTGCTCCTCCGACCACTCCTGCGTGCGGGGGTCGGCCGGGTCCTCCAGCCAGCGGTAGGGATCGGCGACGCGGTGGCCGTGGAGCTCCTCGACCAGGTCCAGGCGCGGGGCGTCCGGGTAGCGCATGCCGGGCACGCTAGTCGCCGCCAGGGACACGACCGGGGCGCCGCGGGAATTCCCAGTGCGCCGCACGGCGGTTCTCGGGTCAGAATGGGGCTGCCCGCGGGTCGTGCAGCACCCGGCGGTCCGGGGCGTCCGGAGGTGATCCGTGCCGCGTTCCGCGCCCGGGTCGACGTCGGCGGGTCACCCAGGCCCGCGGCGCGACCCCGTCCCGCCGCTCGTCCCCGTGCCCGCGCGCGCCACCACGGGCGCCACCCTGCTGCTGAACGCGACGTACGAGCCGCTCTGCGTGGTCTCCAGCCGGCGGGCGATCGTGCTCGTGCTGACGGAGAAGGCGGAGTCGGTCGACGTCGCCGCCGACGTCGTGCACGCCGAGACGCTGAGCCTGTCCGTCCCCGTCGTCGTGCGGCTCACCCGCTACGTCCGCGTGCCGTACCCGGCGTCGGTGCCGCTGTCGCGCAGGGCGGTCTTCACCCGCGACGGGCAGACCTGCGTGTACTGCGGCGGCTCGGCCACGAGCATCGACCACGTGGTGCCGCGCAGCCGCGGCGGCACGCACACCTGGGACAACGTCGTCGCCGCCTGCCGCCGGTGCAACCACACCAAGGCGGACCGGTCGCTCGCCGAGCTCGGCTGGAAGCTGCCCCGCCCGCCGAGCACGCCCAGCGGCGCGGCCTGGCGACTCCTGGGCCACCGCACCGTCGACCCCCGCTGGCGCGAGTGGCTCGGAGTGCCGGAGAGCGTCAGCGCCTGAGAGGACCCCCGTGCCCCCCACCGCTCGCACGCTCGCGGCGGGCCCCTGCACGGGGGCCGCCCCGTGAACCCCGCCGTGGCGCGGCGGCTCTGGGCGCTCGCCGAGCCGTTCCACGCGCTCACCTACTTCGCAGACGAGGCGCGGACCGCCTTCACGGAGGCGGGGCTGCGCGGCTTCTGGTCCGGCTACTTCGCCGGCCGCGCCGCCCCGCTGGGCGCCGTCGGCCCGGAGGTGGTGACGGCGGTCTTCGTCAACTTCGCGCCGGCGTTCGTGGCCCGGCGGGTGCCCGCGGTGTGGGCCGACGCGACCCCGGCGGCGGCGCTCGCGGCCCGCCTGGCCGGGGTGGACGCCGCCGTGCGCCGGGTGCTGGGGGAGGCCTGGATCGGCTCGGCGGTGTCGCTCGAGGCGGCGCACCTGGCGGCGGCGGCCGCGGCCGCCGTCGACCTGCCGGGGCGCCCGCTGGCGGCCGCGAACACGGCGGTGGAGGTGCCCGGCGAGCCCCACCTGGTGCTGTGGCAGGCCCTCACCACGCTGCGCGAGCACCGGGGCGACGGGCACGCGGTCGCGCTGGTGCAGCGCGAGGTCGACGGCGTGCAGGCGCACGTGCTCGCCGCCGCGGCCGGGCGCTCGGACCGCGGGTGGCTGCAGAAGGCGCGCGGCTGGGACGACGCGGCGTGGGACGGCGCCGCCGCGGCGCTGACCGATCGCGGCTGGCTGGCAGGGGGTGAGCTCACCGCGGAGGGGTGGGCCGCGGTCGCGGCCGTCGAGGCCGACACCGACCGGCTGGCGGCCGGGCCGTGGCGGGAGCTCGGGGACGACGGCTGCACCCGGCTGGCCGAGCTGCTGGAGCCGCTCCGCCGCGCTGTCGTCGCCGCCGGGGACTGGCCGGCCGGCAACCCGATCGGCGTCCCCGAGCCCTCCTAGGTGACGCGAGCACGCTCGGCGGGGAAGGCCTCGTACGAGCGGTCCTCGAGCACGTCCCGGAAGCGGGCCATCGCGTCCCACGCGTCGACGAAGCGCGTGTAGAGCGGCGCCGGTCCCAGGCGCACCCGGTCGGGGGTGCGGAAGTCCGGCACCACGCCCCGGTCCACCAGCGCCTGGGTGAGCTGCCACGCCCGCGGATGCGTGAAGGTGACGTGCGCGCCGCGGCGGGCCGCCTGCCGCGGGGAGGCCAGCGCCACCCCGTGCGGTGCGAGCCAGGCGTCGCCGAGGGCCACGACGAGGTCGGTCATGGCCCGGCCCTTCGCGGCCAGGCGGTCGATCCCGGCCTCGGCGACCAGCGCCGCGCCCACCTCGACGGCGGCCATGCCGAGCACCGGCGGCGTCCCGGTGCCGAAGCGCTCGATGCCGTCGGCCGGCACGTACTCCGGCCCCATCGCGAACTGGTCCCGCTGGCCGAACCAGCCCTGGATCGGCGACCGGAGCCGCTCCTGCAGATCGCGGCGGACGTAGAGGAAGGCCGGCGCCCCCGGACCGCCGTTGAGGTACTTGTAGGTGCAGCCGACGGCGAGGTCCGCGCCCGAGGCGTCCAGGCCGGTGGGGACGGCGCCGGCGGCGTGCGAGAGGTCCCAGAGCACCAGCGCCCCGGCGTCGTGGACCGCGCGGGTGACGGCCGCGACGTCGGCGAGCGCGCCGGAGCGGTAGGCGACCAGCGAGAGGACGACGACGGCGACCCGCTCGTCCAGGGCGGCTGCGAGCACCGCCGGGTCCAGCCCCTCGTCGATGTCGGCCGCGACCTCCCGCACCGCCATGCCGCGCGCCGCCGCGACCCCGGCGACGACGTAGCGGTCGGTGGGGAAGTCGTCGGCGGTGCACACGAGCACGTCGCGGCCCGGCCGCGCCTCGGCGCCGGCGACCAGCAGCTCGTAGAGGTTCACCGTGGTGGAGTCGCCGACCAGCACCTGACCGGGGCCGGCCCCGAGGACGCCCGCCCCGAGCTCGTCGCCCAGCCGCGTCGCGGCCCCGATCCACTGCGCCCACGAGCCGACCAGCCCGCGCGCCCACTCCTGCTCCACGACGCGGGCCACCGCCGCCGGCGTCGCCAGCGGCATCCGGCCGAGGGAGTTGCCGTCGAGGTAGAGCAGCCGGTCAGGGCCCTCCTCGTCGGCGCCGGCGAACCGGCCGCGGAAGGAGGCCAGCGGGTCGGCGGCGTCGAGCTGCTCGGCGTGCGCCCGGGTCGGTTCCACCCCGCCACTGTGCACCGCGCCCACCCGGCCGCCGCGGCCCCGTGCCGGATGCGCGGGGGCTAGCGTCGCCCCGTGACCGCGCTGCACGACCTCACCGCCCTCGAGCAGGCCGCCGCCGTCCGCGCGAAGGAGGTCAGCCCGACCGAGCTCGTGCAGCACGCGCTGGCCCGCATCGACGCGCACGACAGCGGGCTCGGTGCCTTCATCACCGTGACCCCCGAGCGGGCGCTGGCCGGTGCGGCGGCCGCGGAGGCCCGGCTGCGGGAGGGCGGGGAGCTGCCGCCCCTGCTCGGCGTCCCCACCGCGATCAAGGACCTGCACAACACCGCCGGGGTGCGGACGACGTTCGGCTCGGCCGCGCTGGCCCACTTCGTGCCCGCCGTCGACGACGCGGTGGTCACCCGGCTCGCGGCCGCGGGCACGATCAGCGTCGGCAAGACGAACACCCCCGAGTTCGGCTTCCCCTGCTACACCGACAACGCTCTCGTCGGGCCGGCGCGCTCCCCGTGGGACACCTCGCGGCTCGCCGGCGGCTCCAGCGGGGGAGCGGGCGTCGCCGTCGCCGCCGGGTTCGTGCCCTTCGCCCAGGGCAGCGACGGCGGGGGCTCCATCCGCATCCCGGCCAGCATCAACGGCCTGTACGGCATCAAGCCGACCCGTGGCCGCATCAGCAACGCGCCCTACGGCAGCGAGGTGACCGGGTTGGGCACCAGCGGCCCGCTGGCCCGCACCGTGCGGGACGCGGCGGTGATGCTCGACGCGATGGCCGGCCCCGAGATCGGCGACCCGTTCTGGGCCCCGCCGCTGCCGCCGGGCGAGACCTTCCTCGGCTGGGCCGACCGGGAGCCCGGCCGACTGCGCATCGGGCGCTACACCGAGTCGGCGATGCCCGGGGTGGAGCTCGAGCCGGAGGTGGCCGAGGCGTTCGAGGACGCCGCCCGGCTGCTGGAGAGCCTCGGGCACGTCGTCGAGGACGTCCCGACCGGGCTGCTGGACCCCGCGGTGCTGCCCTCCTTCGAGCGGGTCTGGGCGCTCAGCGCCACCACGCTGCCGGTCCCGGCCGGGCGGGAGGAGCTGCTCACGCCGCTGACCCGCTGGATGCAGGAGCGGGGACTCGCCCTGTCGGCGCGGGACGCGATGCAGGCGATGTTCGCCCTGCGCGTCTTCTCCCGGCAGTTCCTCCGCGCGACCGCGGGCTACGACGTGCTGCTCGCCCCGGTGCTGACCATGACGCCCCGGCCGATCGGCTGGTTCGGGGAGGACGGCGAGGGCGGACCGGACTTCGAGCGGCAGAAGCGGTACGCCGCCTTCACCGCGCTGTTCAACGTCACCGGGCAGCCGGCGGTCAGCATCCCGCTGCACTGGCCGGCCGACGACCTGCCGGTCGGGACCATGCTCGTGGGCCGTCCTGCCGACGAGGCCACGCTGGTCTCGCTCTCGGCGCAGCTGGAGGAGGCGCGGCCGTGGGCGCACCGGCGCCCCGCCGTCTGGACCGACAGCCGATGAGGACGGCGACGTCCCGGTAGGTTGTCGGGTGTGACCGTCGCCGAGACCCTCCTCGTCTACGCCGGAATTCCGCTCGCCGTCGTGCTGGTGCTGGCGTTGCTGACCCTCAGGCCCGGCGCCGACCGGCGTCCCCGGTACAAGCCCGGCCAGCCGTGGAACCACGCCCCGGTCTGGTACGAGCCGCACCCGGCGCACGTCGGTGGCGGCCACGGCCCGGCGCCCGCGCACGGCCCGGCTGCCGTCCCGGGCAGCGGCACCTCCGCGCTGGGGTCGTCGATGTACCCGGAGCAGCCGGGCGAGCGGGCGCTGGACTCCGAGTCGGGGGCCGGCCTCGCGCTCGGCGACGGTGCCGGCGGCTCGCACAGCCGCGGTGCCACCGCTGCCCGCATCGCGCCGCCGGCGGGCCCGCTGGGCGGCGCCCGCGGGACCTGGTGACGGTGCCCTGATGACTCTCCCCGACGTCCCGACGACCATCCCCGGAGGCCGGCGATGACCCGCGCGCCCGAACTCAACGCCCCCCGCACCGGCACCGATGTCGGCGACACCCTCCACCCGCGCACGGCCGAGGGCCGGCTCGACGAGGTGTTCAGCTTCCGCGAGCTGGCCCGCCTGGACGAGGCGCTGACCATGTCCTCCCGCGAGACCGGGCTGCGCTTCACCCTCTACGTCGGGGAGCTGCGCACGCCGACCCGCGCTCACGCCGAGGAGCTGCACGCCCGCTCGGGCGACCACCCCTCCGACGCGGTGCTCATCGCCGTCTCACCGGGCCAGCGCGTGGTGGAGGTCGTGACCGGCGCCGGCGCCGCGCGCCGGCTGCCCGACCGCGCCTGCGCCCTCGCGGTGCTCTCCATGACCAGCGCGTTCGCCAACGGCGACCTGGTCGGCGGCATCGTCAACGGGCTGCGCCAGCTGTCCGACCAGGCCGGGCACCCCGCCGGGCTCCGCACGCACTGAAGAAGGACCCCCTGCCCCCCAGGGCTCGCCGGCCCGCCGCGGGCGCCTGCAGGGGGCCGGACGGAGGCGCCGCACCCTCGGGGTGTGGCGCCTCCGTCGTCTCTCAGCTGCCGGCGGCGGCGTCCCGCTCCCGGGCGCGCAGGGCGCGGGCGATGCCGTCCCGGCCCTCGAACACCAGCCGGCGCAGCGCGGGCGGCTGCTCGGCGTCGGCGAGCCAGGCGTCGGCCGCCGCGATGGTGCGCGGCTCCACGATCGGCGGGAACAGGTACTGCACGGCGTTCTTGGCGATCTCGCCCGGCCGGCGGTCCCAGAGCGGGCGGATGTCGGCGAAGTAGCGGTCGACGTACCCGGCGGTGAGCTCCCGCTGGGCCGGGTGCCAGAACCCCTGCAGCACCGCCTCGTGGACGGCGTTCGGGATGGACTCGTCGGTGAAGGCCCGCTGCCAGGTCTCCTCCTTCGACTCCGCCGTCGGCCGCAGGGCCCGCGCCGTGGCCGCCCGACGGATGCCGGTGGCGGTGGCGTCGCGCTCGGCCTCGGCGTCGATCTCCGCGTCACCGGCCGCGCCGATGGCGACGAGCCCGTGCAGGAACGCCCAGCGGGCGTCGGCGTCGACGACCAGGCCCTCGGGGACGCGCGAGCCGTCGAGCAGCCCGCGCAGCGCCGCCGCGTGCTGCTCCGTGCGGGCAGCGCTGGCCAGCGTGCGGGACCACAGCAGCTGCTCGTCGCTGCCGGCCGGGGCGGCCTCGAGCGCGGCCAGCGCGTGGTCGGCGAGCTGCGCCCAGCCGGTCGGCGCCCAGGCCGGATCGGCGAACGAGGAGAGCGCGCTCTGCACCCGGGCCAGCAGCGACTGGATGACGCTGCTCTCCGTCTCGGCGCCGATGCCGGCCAGCACGAGCTGGACCCACTCACGGGCCGGCAGCTCGGCGTCGCGGGTCATGTCCCAGGCCGCGGACCAGCACAGCGCGCGGGGCAGCGAATCCGGCAGCGCACCGATCCGGGAACGGAGCGTGGCGAGCGACTTCTCGTCGAGCCGGATCTTGGCGTAGGTGAGGTCGTCGTCGTTGACCAGCACCAGGTCCGCCGCCGGGTGGCCGACCAGCTCGGGCACGTCGGTGCGGGCGCCGGCGACGTCGAGCTCCACGCGGTGGCTGCGGGTCAGCCCGTCGGGGCCCTCGCTGTAGAGCCCCACGGCCAGCCGGTGGTTGCGCAGCACCGGGTGCTCGACGACCGCCGACTGCTCGATGGCGAAGCTCGTGTAGCGGCCGTCCTCGCTGAGCTCGAAGACCGGCCGGAGCGTGTTGACCTGGCTGGTGCGCAGCCACTGGTCGGCCCACTCGGACAGGTCGCGGCCCGAGCTCTCCGACAGCGGGCCCAGGAGGTCGGCCAGCGTGGTGTTGCCGTACTCGTGCCGTCGGAAGTAGCGCTGCACGCCGGCGAGGAACTCGTCGCGGCCGACGTAGGCCACCAGTTGCTTGAGCACCGAGGCGCCCTTGGCGTAGGTGATGCCGTCGAAGTTGACCTCGACCGCGGCGACGTCGGGGATGTCCGCGGCGATCGGGTGGGTCGAGGGCAGCTGGTCCTGCGCGTAGGCCCAGGCCTTCTCGGTGTTCGCGAACGTCGTCCACGCCGTCGTGTACTCGGTCGCCTCGGCCTGGCACAGCGTGCTGATGTAGGTGGCGAAGGACTCGTTGAGCCACAGGTCGTCCCACCACCGCATGGTCACCAGGTCGCCGAACCACATGTGGCCGAGCTCGTGCAGGATCGTCTCCGCGCGGCGCTCGTAGCGGGCCCGGCTCACCTTCGAGCGGAAGACGTAGTCCTCGAGGAACGTCACCGCGCCGGCGTTCTCCATGGCCCCGGCGTTGAACTCGGGCACGAAGAGCTGGTCGTACTTGTCGAACGGGTACGGGTAGTCGAACACCCGGTGGTAGAAGTCGAAGCCCTGCTTGGTCACCCGGAAGATCTCCTCCGGGTCCAGGTACCGGGCCAGCGACGCCCGGCAGTAGAGCCCGAGCGGGATGCCCTCGTGCAGGTCGGTGACCTTGGCGTACGGGCCGGCGATGAGCGCCACCAGGTAGGTGGAGATGCGCTTGGTGGGCGCGAAGTGGGCCAGCTGCGAGCCGGCCTCGCCCGCCTCGATGGTGCGGCCGCCGGTGTTGGAGATGACCTGCCAGTCGAACGGCGCGGTCACGTGCACGGTGAACGTCGCCTTGAGGTCGGGCTGGTCGAAGCAGGTGAACATCCGCTTGGCGTCGGCCGGCTCGAACTGGGTGTAGAGGTAGACCTGCCCGTCCTCGGGGTCGAGGAAGCGGTGCAGGCCCTCGCCGGTGTTCGAGTAGCGGCAGTCCGCCGTCACCACCAGCGTGTTGGTCTCGGCGAGGCCGGGCAGCGGCAGGCCGCCCTCCTCGGTGTAGGTGCTCACGTCGAGCTCGGTGCCGTTCAGGGTCGCCGAGTGCACCGTCTCGGCGACCAGGTCGATGAAGGTCTCCGCGCCCGGGCGGCGGCAGGTGAACTCGACGGTCGTCGTCGACCGGAACGTGTGCTCGCCGGGGTGCCCGGCCCCGTCGGTGACGTCGAGGGAGATGTCGTAGCTCCGGACGTCCAGGAGCTCGGCGCGGGCGGCGGCGTCGGTGCGGGTCAGGTTGGGTACGGCCACGCCGGGAAGCTTGTCATGCGGGGACGACGCCGGCGCCCGCCGTCCACCGGCCGGGAACAACCGGACCGCGCCGGGACTTGCCTGACCGCAGACGGTCCGGGCACTCGGCGACCCGGGCCACCGCAGCGAGGAGCAGAGATGACCGAGGCAGTGCAGAGCGCGCCGGTGAAGGCCCGCGTCGACTTCTGGTTCGACCCGCTGTGCCCGTGGGCCTGGCTGACCAGCCGCTGGGTGCTGGAAGCCGCCAAGGTTCGCGACATCGACCTGCACTGGCACGTCATGTCCCTGGCGGTGCTCAACCGCGGGCGCGACCTGCCCGAGGACTACCAGCAGATGATGGAGCAGGCCTGGGGCCCG
The DNA here is from genome assembly GCF_054050875.1 of Blastococcus sp. SYSU DS0541. NCBI lineage: Bacteria > Bacillati > Actinomycetota > Actinomycetes > Geodermatophilales > Geodermatophilaceae > Blastococcus > Blastococcus sp. SYSU DS0541. The sequence continues at coordinate 131,178 of NZ_JBJHAD010000013.1, forward strand.
GTGCGGGTGGCGATCGCCGCCGCGCAGGAGCACGGCGACGAGGTGCTCGGCGACCTCTACACGGCCATGGGCACGCTCCGCCACCACGAGGGCCGCGAGCTGGGCGAGATCATCGCGCCGGCCCTGGAGCGGGTCGGGCTGCCGGCGTCGCTGGCCGAGGCCGCCACCTCCACCGAGTACGACGAGGCCCTGGAGAAGAGCCACCACGCGGGCATGGACCCGGTCGGCGAGGACGTCGGGACGCCGGTCATGCACATCGACGGCGTGGCGTTCTTCGGCCCGGTCATCAGCAGGGTGCCCACCGGTGAGGACGCCGGCAAGGCCTTCGACGGCGCCGTCCTGCTCGCCAACCTGCCCGACTTCTGGGAGCTCAAGCGCACGCGGCTGAGCGGCCCCGACATGGACTCCGTCCCGGCCGACGCCCTGGAGCTCACCCGGTAAGGCCCCCCGACCCCCTCGTCCCTCGCACGCTCGGGACGAGCCCCTGGTTCGGTGGGCGTCCCAGTACGTCACGGGTGGGGTGCGGCATCCTGTCGGGATGCCGCAC